>NZ_JAVKBY010000059.1:0-42610 GCF_040222985.1 Coleofasciculus sp. F4-SAH-05 | reverse complement strand
GTGCTGGGCTTTACTCCTACTACCAGTTCTATGATTGATAAAATTTTGGCTGTAGCTCTTGATTTAATCAATCCTAAACATTTAAGAAATTGGTTTGCTCATTGTTGTTACTGTACCTCATAGCAGCGCGAAGCGCTGTATTAAGGTGTATTAAGCCAATCCTTGTCCTCTATAATTTGTTACCGCTAGTGCTAGCGTATTTTGAAATTTTTAAAGAAGAATATTACATTAATTTATGGAACAAATCAACATTATTTTTGCTGGATTACTCACTGAGGATATCAGATTCTCTTAAATTTTTCGGGGGTTAATTTGTGTAAGCTGAATTTATAGAAAAAGCCCCCTCGACTCAATCCACCCGAAAGCCAAGCGTCTCCAAGGGAGCATCCCAATTTTGCACGTTAACTGTTGTGAAGAGAATGTTACTGACTGGTAGGCTGGTGGGCAATGCCATTGGTGTCAACTTAAGCCACATTACCCACGATAGGATACTGGGTGTTGGGTATGGGGTGTGGGGTGTGGGGGGAGCTAGCAATTTTGCCTCACTATGTATTAAAGTTTCCTGTTTGGAAAAAACGTTGTGGATGAATAGATGAGGTCAATGGTGGTAGGTGTTAGGTTTTTTAGCCTCCAACAGACACCCGACATCCGACACCCGACACCCGACACCCAACACCCTTGCTCAACCGAGCTTTCACCTTAAGTTGACGCGGATGGGGAAGAGACCCAACCTACAAATTTAAACCTGAGCTGTTGCCAGTTCAGCTTCAGCCGCAACTGGATAAATGCTCACTTTCTTGCCAGATTTACCCTTTCTCTCAAACGTCACCGTGCCATCAATCAGGGCAAATAGAGTATCATCTTTGCCACGACCAACATTGGTGCCAGGGTGAAATTTGGTACCCCGCTGACGCACTAAAATGTTACCGGCTTTGACAACTTGACCGCCAAAGCGTTTAACTCCTAGCCGCTTGGCATTAGAGTCACGACCGTTACGAGTACTACCTGTACCTTTCTTGTGAGCCATAGTCTCCTCTTGTTTTAATGGTGTGATACCAAATCCGGGGAACGCTACCCCCGTTATAACCTAGTCCGCGCAGGCGGACTTTGCTTGTGTAGCAGCGATTTCAATCGCCTCCTCTTGCATGGAGTTATAAAGGCGGATTTGGTGTGAGTGGATTCCTCTTCTTATTCTGGAGCAGTTTCCGATGTTGCTTCAGGGGCTGACTCCTCCGCTTCTGGTGGCATTACCTCCACAGGCGTCGCCGGAGTCGATGTTTCTGTGGATTCAGCGCTAGCACCCGCTAACACTGAACCATTCATACTAATAGCATCAACCATCAGACGGGTAACTTCCTGGCGATGTCCCCGCTTTTTGCGGGTTTTCTTCTTCGGCTTCATCTTGTAGACCAGGATTTTGCGATCGCGAAAATGCCGCATTACCGTGCCTTCAACGGTTGCTCCATCAACCCAAGGCTGACCAATGGTGACATCACCATCATTTTCAACCAGCAACACCCGTTCAATCGTAACTTTTTCTTCGGGTTCAACGGGGAGGAGTTCAATGTCGTAAAAACGACCCGGTTCAACTCGTAGTTGTTTTCCGCCTGTCTCAATAATTGCGTAACTCATGGAATTGTCCTTAAATGTAGCCGTACAGGTAGCTAGCTCATCTTGAGATTCGGACTGACGCATTAGGTCATTAGGATGAGGAGACGCAAGCGTGCTCTCGATTTAGCTTGCGGTTGTACTCACTTACTCACTATGACGGCTTTGACGTTAGTCCTACCTCAGGTAGAGGAGCGGTAAATCGCTGGCGCTCTACTTATTTGAGCAGCTTTGGGTATATCTTGACCTGATCCGAGCAGGAATATACACGCAGTCCATAATCATCTGTCATTAGCTAAGGATATGTCAAGTTGGAGCTTGGCTGCACGACAGGTTAGCGGGTTCATCTGATAGTCAAACCCGGATTTCTCACAAGTTTTGCGATCGCACTCCCGAAAACCTTTACCTAGACCAGGTTCTGGGCATTTCTGACGAACCAAGAATTTCGACAGAGTGTTGAATGCCTTATTATACCGTTGATCCAGGCTTTATAAGCCTTTGGGGAATCGTGGTGAGAAATCCGGGTCAAAGCTGTGGCAGATTTCATCTCATAAACTCGACCTATATTTTAGCATCATTAATAGATTGAATCTCTGGAAAAAATTCTCTCATGAGAGAACCACATAATTCTTGTACTTTCTCTAAATAGTCTAATAAGAAGAAGTTTAGCTGGGATGAGTCTATGTCTAAGCATAGTCTCAGACATGCAATTGCCAGATGCCTCCTACCACTGAGGACGAAATCTAGCTTGCCAACTATCGCTTTAATCTGTGCGGCTTGGCATGGCGTTGTAAGTTGTATACAATAGTTGTATACAATAAGGTTTAATTTCGGGAGTAAGCTCATTTAATATCCTATTTGATAGGACTACATCACTGATTCCTTTGTACTCCCGAAAATCATGTGGTATAAGCATAACACTGATTTTTTTATTTTGATTAAACATTGCCTGTAAAGTATTTACATAAACTTCAAAAAGCTTGGAGTTTTTGGGATTAATTCCAATCACTATTCGACCCTCATCGTGTTGCTCATTGATCCAGTTACACATCTTCCATATAATTTCAGAGTATTGGAAAATAGTATTTGGATAGTAGGGTAATAATGCCTATTTTCTGGCAAGTTTAGCACTATTCTCAAACAATTCAATAGTATTAAGGATATTAATGGCTGAACTATAGGATTCTTCTAGTAATTCATTCTCCTCTTCTGGACTATCTACTAAGTCATCCGCTAACAACCGGATCGAACCGATCATAGAGTTAAGCATGGTTCGGACTTCGTAAGAGGCTTTCATTAAAGCAGGATTTGGGGTGGACGTACCTTGGGGATGTTCAGCAAATTGCATCTGATACAACCGTGCATAATATCCTCCTTTGCGTAAAAGTTCGTCATGTTTCCCGACTTCCATCACACACCCTTTCTCTAAAACCGCAATTTGATCGGCGTTTTGCACAGTGGAAAGGCGGTGAGCAATAACCAGAGTTGTGCGATCGCGACTCAATTCCTCCAGCGCTTCTTGCACCAAACGCTCAGAAACCGTATCTAATGCACTCGTAGCTTCGTCCAGAATCAAGATATCCGGATTTTGTAAAATAGCGCGAGCAATAGCAAGGCGCTGACGCTGTCCTCCTGACAATAACACCCCGCGATCGCCAATCATCGTATCAAACCCCCCAGGGAGTTGTTCAATAAATTCTAAGGCATTCGCCCGTCGTGCCGCTTCAATGACATCTTTTTTGGAAGCATCTGGTCGAGCATAAGCAATATTATCGTGAACCGAGGTATTGAACAAAAATGTATCTTGGCTAACAATTCCCATATTATTACGGAGACTTTTGATATCAAACTCCCGCACATCAATTCCATCTAGGCTAATACTCCCCTCTGTGGGATCATAAAATCGTGGTAATAAATCCGCTAACGTTGACTTCCCGGCACCCGATGCTCCCACTAACGCTAATGTTGTCCCACGAGGTAAGTCTAAATTAACCTCTTGCAACACTACCTTGTTCGGTTGAGTCGGATAGGCAAACGATAGCTGATGAAAATAAATTCCTTTTTTTAAGGGATGGTAAGACTGAGAACCTTGGTTCATAAAGGGCTTATTATCATGACGCAAGAAGTCATGTGCCACTTCCACACTGGCTGAACTATTTGCTAAGGAACCCCTCGCTCTGTTTAATTGGGAAATTAACGGTAAGAGCCGTTGCAGTAAGATGAGAAAACTTAGTAATACCGCCGATAGAGCCTCGATCTGACTAGCAAAAAATATTCGCCCCATAAACACAATTGTCAGCAAACCGACAATGCTAGTCACTTCACCAACAGGTCCTATGGCTGCATTGTTTGCCTGGGATTGAAAATCTGCCTTTTCGCGATCGCGGATTAGCTGTTGGATTCGTTGATACTCTCTCTCATCATTACCGGTAGCTTTAACCAGTCGAATTCCGCTCAACGTTTCTAGTACGGCAATCGAATAAGCTTTTGACAGACTTGATAGCTGTTTGCCAAATGCTTTGGCACGACTAATTGAGTATTGATTGACTAACGCAACAATAGCAACTAAAACTGTTGAAGCTAATGTCAATTCCCAGGAAAGAGCCAGTAATAAGGCGAGAAATACTAGGGCATTCGTTACCGTCACCATCATATTCAGTATGGTGCTAACCTCCCCAGCAGCTCGACCAATTTCTGTCCCTAGGCGATTCACGAGATCACCGACTTTCATGCGAGAGTAAAAATCTATATCTACGTCGAGTAATAATTTCACGCCGGCTTCACGTAAATCACAGGTAATTCGGCGTCTCAACGAACTGGAGGCTAATGTACTGGCATAATTAGAAATATTTTTTAATAGAATTAGTCCCACAATAGCTCCCGCCATCGCTAACAGCCGATAATTTCCTGGCAGGTTATTAAAGGGTGACATGATCGCCTTAAGAATAGGAGGACCACTTTTTAAATCTAAATCTATCCCTAAAAGATTTAAAACGATCGGAGCGATTAGGGCTGTACCCACACCGTTAAATAATCCACCCGATAATCCTAAGAGAACCGTTATCGCCACTCGAATTGGATATCGCCTAATAACTTTTGATAATAAATTGGAAGCCATAGAGTCTTATTTGTTTAGTATGGTCAATACTTAAAACTATAATTGACTAATCACTTCAGATAGTATATCTGCCATTTTCTCTATACTGTAACACTCCATACACCTTTTTCTCGCCTGTTTTCCCCGCTCAATTGCTTCTTGGTAGTTTTGAAATATCCACCGAATTTTATCAGCAATTTGTTCAGGAGAACTGGCATCGACCAAATAACCCGTGTCTGCTAAAATTTCTGGAATGTCGCCAACGCGGGTGGATAAAATTGGTTTGCCCATTGCCATACCATCTGTCAGCTTAATCGGGAATTGGGCATGAGCTGTAATTGTATCTCGTTGAGGCACAACAACCAGATGAGCGGCGGCTACAATTTCGGGCATTTGATCCACAGGGGTTGATGGCAGTTTAATGATCCAACGTTTGCCGTTCTCCATGAGATGCTCAATATAGCCATCTCCAATATCTCGACCTCCAACTAAAACCAGCCGTAAATCGGATTGATTTAATTGGTCTAGTGCCAATAAAACATCCTCAATACCTTTATGAGGACGTGCTGTACCGGGAAACATTAGCACTCGATAACTGGACAAACCATATTTCGCTCGACTGATTTCCGGGTCAAATCGCTGAGGATCAAATAGTCTTGTGTCTTTTCCATTGGGCAGATAGATACCTCCAAAACGATGTTTGAGAAATTGCGTATCAACCGTTACAGCATTGGCTCGATTAATTAGCTTCTCGATCCACCGCAAATAGAGCCAATGATCGGGAAACCTCAGGGCCCCACTAGGTTTGAGTAGGTCTCTCGCCAACTGTTTTATTGTGGGATGATATTTCCACTGACCTGCACCAAACCAACTTAACTCCCAATCATCAATGTCTAAAATGATTGGTTGATGGGTTTGTAGGCGTTTGAATAAGGCTAGACCAAAACTTGTTGGTCTAGGTTTTATGGCATAGATGATATCTGCTTCAATTTCTTTGAGCAAGTTTTGGGCTGAATGCAAAATTTGAGGATAATTACAACCCCTTACCCAATGAACAGGAAGCGTCGCAGGTGGTACAGGATATAGACTTTGACCGAACACAAAACCGCCAACTTTAACGTCGTAGTTGAGCTGCTGTAATACCTGACCGAGGAGGTAGGCTCTAGTCCCTCCTCCTCCTGATAAATCCGGAGCCAATATAAAAACTTTGTTGACCACTCGTTTGTAATAACTAATTTAAAGATATGACACAGGTGACACATTAATAAATCTTGAGCATGGCTATTCCAAAAACCGCACACGACCAACCTGCCGTTCATCCAAGACACGATTGATATAACTACGTTCTTCATCAGTAACTTTATAGTCAGAAAGCATCGTAGTAACCAACTGAAGATACTCTAAACGGCTCAATTGACCTGTATCGAGAATCCGATCAACAATTTGGGCGATCGCGGGACTAGAGGGGCGTTGAACAGTTCCTGCCATGGGCGGTTAGTCTTTTTTAGCGGTGACCTAGATTTTCGACTACGATAGCCTAGTTAACCGAGGTTTGTCATCTCAAGCTGAGTGAGCGGTAGTAGAGATAGGATGAAGGTTAAAGGCTATGCGAGTATTTCCATTCTAATCTAATGCCTATTGACACGATTTGCCATTGAGGTGGTTTATCTGTCGAATAGGGAAAATGATTGATAGCCGACTTTTCTGAGGAGTAACGATTCAATATGCAAGTCCATCGACTACCAGCCCTTTCAGATAACTATATCTTTTTGCTGCATGAACCTGAACAGAACATTGCTGCTGTCGTTGATCCAGCCGAGGCTCAACCTGTATTACAGCATCTGGAAAAACTGGGTGCAGAGTTAGTAACAATTTTTAACACTCATCATCATTGGGATCATGTAGGTGGAAATCAAGAATTAATCCAGCGGTATCCTGATGTCTGTGTCTATGGTGGAACCCAAGATCGGGACAGAATTCCGGGACAACAGGTATTTTTACAAGAGGGAGACGAGGTTCAGTTTAGCGATCGCACGGCTGAGATATTTTTCGTTCCCGGTCATACTAGCGGGCATATTGCCTACTATTTTCCCCCTGTCACCAGCGATGAAGTCGGTGAATTATTCTGTGGTGACACCATATTTGCCGGAGGATGTGGCAGACTTTTTGAAGGGACACCCAAGCAAATGGTTGATTCCTTGAGTAAGCTGCGAAGGTTACCGGACAACACCCGTGTCTGGTGCGCCCATGAATACACCTTAAAGAATCTTAAATTTGCCCAAACCGTTGATCCCAACAACCCAGACCTGCAAAGCCGCTATACTGACGTTGAAGCGGCTCGTCGTCGAAAAGAGGCAACAGTCCCCTCCTTACTGGGCGTCGAAAAATTGACGAATCCCTTTTTGCGCTGGGAACAACCGACACTCCAAGAAGCGGTCAACAGTACAGAACCCGTGCAAACCTTTGCCCGATTGCGGGGAATGAAGGATCAGTTTTAACACAGGGTGTAGAGACGTAGCATGCTACCTCTCTACTCTAGGAGTTGCACTCGGATCGCAAATTTTCGTATGATTGAAATTCTGACTGAGCATCAGTATCTAAGTTAAATAGCCCGTACCCAAAAAAGACAATGGCAAAACGTGTACAGTTAGTTTTAAATCAAGACGTTAGAAAGCTAGGCAAATCCGGCGAACTGGTGGATGTCGCTCCTGGCTATGCTCGTAATTATTTAATTCCCCATGGGATAGGAACGTTAGCCACTGCTGGTATTCTCAAGCAAGTTGAGCGGCGCAAAGAACAAGAGCGACAACGTTTACTCGAAGAAAAGCAGCAAGCTGAAACCCGTAAGACAGCATTAGAAACCATAGGTCGCTTTACCATCCGCAAGCAAGTGGGTGAACAAGAGGCAATCTTTGGTACGGTTACGGCAGCTGATGTAGCAGAAGCCATTCAAGAAACCACAAACCAAGAGGTCGATCGTCGGGGAATCACGCTTCCCGATATCAGCAAGCTCGGTTTCTACAAGGCACAAGTCAAACTGCATCCAGAAGTTACGGCGGTTATAGAAATTCACGTTGCTCCGATGTAGAGACGTAGCATGAGGAGTCTCTACTCCGGATGTAGGGGTGGGTTTTACCGATAACGTTTTGGCACCGTCCCGATAACTTGACTAAACCCGCCCTTCTAGGGGAAGAAAGACAGAGGAAATTAAATTAGAGTTACCTGCAAGTAGTAAGTATGAACCTTACAGCCCTCCGCTACCCCGCTCCCCTGCTCCCCTACCCTCTGGTTGTACTCGCTATCTCTGGCGATGGCTTCAAACTTTAACCTTTCAATCATCACTAGCTCTATACCGCCTCAAAACATTGAGGCGGAAGAGTCTATTTTGGGTGGGATCATGCTTGATCCTGAAGCCATGAGTCGAGTGGTAGATTTATTATCTCCAGAAGCCTTCTACGTTAGCGCTCACCAAGAAATCTATAGATCTGCCTTCATTCTGCACCATGAAGGTAAGCCAACGGATTTCATGAGCGTTACCTCGTGGTTGTATGACCATAAATTATTAGACAAGGTGGGGGGTCAAAGCAAGATAGCGCAGTTAATTGAACGCACGGTGTCAGCCGTGAATATTGACCGCTACGCAGCGTTGGTGATGGATAAGTACCTGCGCCGTCAACTCATCCAATCGGGAAATGAGATTGTTCAATTGGGTTACGAGACACATAAGGAGTTGGACTTTGTTCTTGACCAAGCGGAACAGAAAATTTTCAATTTGACTCAGGTGCGTCCACAACAAGGGTTAGTGCCAATCTCTGAGACATTAATTCAAGCCTTTCAGGAAATCGAAACGCTTCATGAAGGACTTGCCTTACCCGGTATACCCTCTAATTTCTATGACTTGGATGCGATAACGGGTGGGTTTGGGCGTTCTGATTTAATTATTGTGGCGGGAAGACCCTCAATGGGTAAAACTAGCTTTGCGTTGGCTATGGCTCGCAATATTGCCGATAGATTTCCTGTCGCAATTTTTAGTTTAGAAATGTCCAAGGCGCAATTAGTCCAGCGGCTTTTATCCAGCGAGGCGGGCATTGAAAGTAACTATTTGCGAACGGGGCGAATTACTCAAAATCAATGGGAACCCCTCTCCCATGCGCTGGGAACGTTATCAGAATTACCCATTTATATCGAGGATACGCCTAACCCCACCGTTATGCAGATGCGATCAAATCTGCGGCGTCTCCAGGCAGAACAAGGGGGAACGCTGGGATTAGTATTGATCGATTACTTGCAGTTAATGGAAGGGGGTGGTAGTGAAAATCGAGTCCAAGAACTGTCTAGGATTACCCGTTCTCTCAAAGGGTTAGCCCGTGAACTGAATACTCCTGTGATTGCCTTATCTCAGCTTAGTCGAGGGGTAGAGGCGCGGACGAATAAGCGACCGATGATGTCCGATTTGAGAGAGTCGGGTTCGATTGAGCAAGATGCGGACTTAGTGATTATGTTGTACCGGGATGAGTATTACCATCCGGATACGCCAGATCAAGGGATAACCGAAGTGATTATTTCCAAACATCGCAATGGTCCAACTGGCGTGGTGAAGTTGATTTTCGACCCTCAGTATACTCGCTTCCGCAATCTTGCAAATCCCAATCAGTGATTATTTCGTCATTCGTCATACTCGCTTCCCGAAAAGAAGCAAGCTACGTCTTATGTTTATGTAAGTCTCACCAACCGCCTTGGGTGGAAACCCAAGGCTAAAAGCTCAAGTCAGAATGAAGCTGACTGGGAGAGGCGGGACAAGTTTTTAGCTAATTTTGAGTAATTCCACATCAAAAATTAGAGTCGCGTTGGGCGGAATCACGCCACCTGCACCACGGGAACCATACCCCAATTCCGGGGGAATGATCAGCCGCCGACGTCCGCCCACTTTCATCGTGGCAACGCCTTCATCCCAGCCTTTGATCACCCGTCCTACACCGAGTTTAAAGGAAAACGGACGGTTGCGATCGCGGGAACTATCAAACTTGGTGCCATCCTCCAGGGTTCCGGTATAGTGAACCACCACGGTTTGACCTTTTTGGGGTTGTGCGCCTTCACCTTCTTTGAGTTCGATATATTTCAAACCCGATGGTGTGGTTACAACATCCTGCTCGGTGTTCTGTTCCTCAGTTGAATCCGTACTCATAGCAATTGATTGATTTTCAGGGATGGGTTTAGCCTGGGTAACTTGGGTTAGGGGTTGAGGTTGAGTTGGGTTGAGTTCGTCGGCGGTTGCACTCCCACGACTGAGTTGAGTCACGACCAACAACAATCCACAGGCAACAATAACACCTAAGCTGATTAGAATATCTCTCAAAATCTATCCTCCTATTCAATGTTTTATTAACGCCACAGCTTATTTTCTAGATCCCGCACTTGACGTTCCAACCTATCAATGCGCCCCCGCAATTCATCCACTTCCGTTTGCCGAGGCACACCTAACTCCTGCAACAGATGCCTTAGCTGTCGTTCCATGTTGACTTCAAAGTTACCTTGCTCCGATTTGATCTGCTGCACCATATCATCAACGAATCCTTGGGCTTGCTCTGGATTAATTTTTCCATCTTTTACCCATTCATCGCTAACTTCTCGTAGTTTGTCTGCGACCATTGACGTTGTGCCTACACCAACCATCAATAACTGCTTCAGCCAATCTCTATTATCCATACGCTGTTCCTGTAACTCCGTGCTAACCCCAGGATAGGGGAAGGGAGGTTGATTCCAACCCCCAGTTCCATTTTGTGCTATCTTGCCCACAACTGCTGCCGTGTTTACCCGCCCTGAAGCGAGAAGCAGGGGCACAGAAACGACAAGTAGTCGGACTGGCATAAAACGGCACGCTCCGGAGCCAGTGCAAGTAAACCGCCCTCAAACCCTTACTGTTCCCTGTTGCCTGTTGCCTGTTGCCTGTTGCCTGTTGCCTGTTGCCTGTTGCCTGTTCCCTGTTCCCTGTTCCCTTGAGAAAATTACCCCAAACACCCAGCTAACGTTAGACCTGATGCCCAATTGTCCCCGTTGCCATCAATCTATCAGTAATCGAGAAATTACTTGTCCTCATTGTGGCATGATTTTCAAAGCCCACGGTCATCCGGGTATTACCTTACACCGAGCCGTGGAACAAGAGTATTTGTGTCAAACCTGTCTCTATCATGCTGATGATACTTGTACGTTTCCTCAACGTCCCTATGCCAAAGAATGTACCCTTTACACGGATAAGGATCAGTCTCCGCTCCAACCTGAGTCGATTGATATGCCGCGTCGTACTCTCTTACAAGCAGCAAAATTGTGGTGTCAGCGTCACCCAGCCGTAGTCGGGTTACTGGGATTGCTTGCAGTTAGTATCGTGTTTACTTTACTCTCTAACTCCTGAGTCTCTATATGCTGGGCGGTTGAAAACGCAGCTACACAAACGAAACCCGCCTGCGCGGGTTTTCAATATTTCATTAGTCCGCGTAGGCGGACTTTGTTTGTCTAGCTGCGATTTTAATCGCCGTGTCTAGTTAATGAATTTTCTCAACTAAATAACGCTTAAACTCCACACCCTGACGCTCGACAATCTCCGTATCATAGTGGTGAAAGCCATATTTTTTAAACAACCCCAAGCTAAACTCACTGGCTTCTGCATATAAGCGCTCAATCCTGTGATTTTTGGCATAATCCAAGAGCGTTTGCATCAGAGTCGAACCAATCCCTTGGTGGATGAGATCGCGCCGGACATAAACGGCGGTAATATGACCATCATCGGCTATTCCGGCAAAGCCGAGACTTCCGGTTTCATCGGTGGCGATAAATGTAGTCGCTTGTACAATGAACTCGCCAAACCTGACATTATCTGTGGCAAACGACGCCCACATCTGAGTTTGCTCAGGAGAGTAATAGTGCGGCGCGATCGCGAGTACCGTTTCTTGATACAATTGTGCGAGTTCCGGAATATCTAATTCTTCGGCAATCCGAACAGTCATGTTTATAATCGGTGAAACTTTACGTCACCGATGCCGTTGTCTCATCCGTCTCTGTTGGCTGTAAGTGATCTTCTGTTGTCAGTAAGTGGTCTTCTGAAGGCTGCTCAATTGATTGGTCTTTTTCGGTACACACATCCAAATTAAACCAGAAGGTTGTACCAATCCCCACTTCACTAACTAAATAAACTCGGCTGTGATGTTTTTCAACAATATTGCGGACAATGGAAAGCCCTAAACCCGTCCCTTCCAGGGTATGAACTCGATTCTCGACGCGGAAAAATCGATCAAAAATGTTTTCTTGATCCTCCCAATCAATCCCAATACCTGTATCAGAAATTTCCACCCGAACTTGGGGAATTTCATCCGGATGATGGGGATTGGGTTTTAGGGGATAGGCACGAATCACTACTCGTCCCCCGGATTCTGTGAATTTCAGTGCGTTGCCTACTAAGTTATCAAAGACTTGCAGCAATAAGTCATAATGCCCTAACACGGGAGGCAATTTAGGCGAAATTTCCTGTACCAGTTCAATCCCTTTATCCCGGGCATTAAGCTGGTAGGTGCGGAGGGTTTGCTCTACGGGTCCAGCAATATCTACGGGTTCAAAGTGATAAATTCGGCAAGATGTCTCCAATCTGGACAAATCTAAAACATCATTAACCAGACGAGTTAAACGGTCAGTTTCTCGATTCGCCGTTTCCAGAAATTCTTGCCGTTCTACCTCGCTCAAGTCTTCGCCGTATTCGTGTAGGGTTTCGATGAATGATTTGATGTTAAATAACGGCGTTCTCAGTTCGTGAGAAACATTGCTAATAAACTGACTCTTTGCCTCATTCAGTTCAACCTCACGGGTAATATCCTGCACCGTCATGGCAATACCTTTAATGCTCTCGCGATATTGGTCAAACACCCGCGTCAGCAGAATCCGAACAGTACGCAGTGTGGGTTCAGTCAGGGTAATACGGAACTCCTCTCCTTCCCGTTCCGCCGTCGTTTCGCCGCCAGCAATTTGATACAGAGGTCGCGTCAGTTCAGACTTGACGACTGGCGGTAGATGATGCAACAGATTTTCGCCAACTAGGGTATGACCATCCCAGCCAAAAATACGCCGTGCTGTCGGGTTGACCAAAATCACGTTCAATGTGGTATCCAGTAATACAGCACCATCTGCGATCGTAGATACCAAGGTTTCCAGTTTGGCTTTTTCTGCGGTTAATTCCTCAATATTTTGTTCTTCATAACGCTCTAAGCGTTCTGCCATTTCGTTGAAGCTGGAAATCAGTTCTCCCAGTTCTCCACCCAGGGGTAAGTCAATGCGCTGCTTGAAGTTCCCTGCAGCAATATTTTTCACACCCGTGAGCAGCTCTTTAATCGGTTGGGTAATCGTCAACGCATTAAATACGGCGCCCAGAATCACCATCACCCAAATTGAGATAAACACAGCAATGGTGACATCTCTAGTTAAATTCGAGGAGGCGACAACCGTGGGATTGGGGTTAATGCCAATGGCTAAAACGCCGAGATAGTTCCCTTCATGGGTGAGGGGGACAAAAACATCCGTCACTTCCCCGTCTGGGGTGACATGCTGCCGAACCATCGGTAGGTCAGAGTTTTTGGCGTAGTCTTCGGGAAGCTGAATCCGGCGTCGAATGGAGAGAGAATTGTGGACTTCCGATTCAGAAAAGGGGATGCCGAAGAAAATTCTGCCATCCTCATCCGCGTAAATCATATAGCGCACACTAGAGGTACTGCTATAAAAACGGTGAGAAAAGCGAGCGACTTCGGTGAGATTGTTTTCGGCAATCTGAGGGGCGACATTCGCCGCCAGCAGTAGACCCAAATCCCGACCAAAACGAGTGTCGTTCACCCGGGCGTCTTGTTGAATCGTATTGACCGCCCAAAAGGTCAAGCCACTCATAATCAGGGAGACGGCTAAGGTCGCCGCCGCCATTAATCGGGTCTGGAGAGTAAACTCCGACCACCATCGTCCCAGTATCTCTCGGAAGGTTTTCAACAAAGCCAGCAAAATTGGTTGATCAGCAGTGAACGGAAACGTTCTCTTAACTTATCTTAATTCTCTCAAACATTGATATCTTTACGATAGTACATTCCCTCAAACTCAATACAGTCTATCGCCCGATAGGTGGCTGCGATCGCGCCCTCTAATGTTTCCCCGGTTGCTGTCACCGCTAAGACGCGCCCGCCATCGGTTAGCATCTGTTCCTTTTTAAACTGAGTTCCGGCACAAAACACCGTAGTTCCCCGTTCCTGGGCTTGTTCAATCCCACTAATAACATGACCCTTCTGATACGCCCCCGGATACCCTTGCGCCGCCGCCACCACACAAGCCGCCGCCCCAGATTGCCAGCTAATTGGCGGAAATTCTGCTAGTTTCCGCCCGGTACAAGCCAAGAGTAACTCGTGCAGAGGCGTTTCAAGTAACGGTAAAATCGCTTGAGTTTCTGGATCACCAAAGCGACAATTAAACTCCAGAACCGTGGGATCACCTTGAGGGGTAATCATTAATCCCGCGTAGAGAACCCCGCGATAGTCAATTCCTCGTTCTTGCAACGCCTTAACTGTGGGTTGGAGAATATCTTGTTCAATCCGTGCCATCAAGCTAGGATTCACCAGGGGAGAGGGAGCAAACGCGCCCATCCCTCCCGTATTTGGACCCGTATCTCCTTCACCAATCCGCTTATGATCTTGAGCGGGTAATAAGGGACGAATCGTCACGCCATCGGTTAGTGCCAAGACAGACACCTCTTGACCCGTGACACAGTCTTCAATGACCACAGCCTTAAACTTATTCTTAAACAGAAACTCAACCGCTGCCACTGCTTCCTCAATGGTTTGAGCTACCGTAACCCCTTTTCCGGCTGCCAAACCATCTGCCTTGACGACAATTGGGGCATCTTGCTGTTTCAGGTATGCGATCGCTTCATCCTTATCGGCAAACATAGCAAACCCAGGAGTGGGAACGCCAGCCGACTGCATTAACGTTTTTGCCCAAGCCTTACTCGATTCAATTTGGGCACCGGCTTGAGTTGGACCAAAAACCACCAAGTTTTGACGACGTAGGTAGTCGGTAATCCCCAATGCTAGAGGGAGTTCCGGACCCACAACCACTAATGAAATATTATGAACTAAAGCAAACCGAGCAATTCCCGCAAAATCATCCACTCGTAAGGACAGGTTCTGACACTGTGGATTTGTCGCTGTACCCCCATTGCCAGGAACACAGATTACTTGTTTAATGCGTTGAGATTGCAACAGTTTCCAGGCGAGGGCGTGTTCGCGTCCCCCATTGCCAACCACCAAAATCTTCACGTTAGCCTCGCGCTCCCGAAGAAATGAACGATAAAGTAGACACTGCCATAAAGCAGGGGGTACATCGGCTTGCGCTGTACCTATGAGTGTGTGAGTTGAGCAAATGTCCTCTATTATGCCATGGTCTGTCGCCATAAGCTTGATTTTTGATTGTGTAGGGGCGGGTTTCACCATTAACAGTTCTTGTCACCCAACTATGACTCAACCCGCCCCGACCAAATCCGAGAGTTCTAACCCTTCACTTCGGAAATAGGGGGCATAGCGCGTGCCCCTTCGCTATTTATCCAACGTCCAATACGTTCTGTAAATATTCTTCAAAACCCAACGAATGACAAATGACGAATGACAAATGACGAATGACTATCCTTTTTGCTGTTGATAGCGCTGTTTAAATTCTTGCTGTCGTTTTTTGTGATCCACGATGGGTTGAGGATAGCCACAACTAGAACTTTCATCCGCAGGAATTTTACCCGTCACCAGATATTTTGTATCTAGAGAACTCAGTTGGGGTAACCATTGGCGAATATACTCCCCATCAGGGTCATATTTTTGTGCCTGACTTGCTGGATTAAAAATTCGTAAAGGTTTCGGGTCCATTCCACTGGAGGCACTCCATTGCCAGCCACCATTATTAGCCGCTAAGTCACCGTCATATAATTTTTGCATAAAATACGTTTCACCCCATTGCCAGTTAATAATTAGGTCTTTGGTTAAAAAGCTGGCAACAATCATCCGACAACGGTTATGCATCCATCCCGTTTGATTTAATTGGCGCATGGCAGCATCAACAATCGGATAACCCGTTCTACCTTCACACCACGCTTGAAACAGGGTTTTATCATTGTCCCAAGGGAAATCTTGAAAGGTGTCGCGATAGGGTCCTGTTGCTAATTCCGGAAAGAAATAAAGGGCGTGTTGATAGAATTCTCGCCAAGCTAATTCCTGTTGCCAAGTTTGAATACCATCACGAGTTTCATCGCTACGGCTACGTTCTATCTCTGTTTGGGTGGCTTGCCAAACCGTGCGAATTCCGATCGCCCCAAATTTGAGGGCGGCGCTGAGTCGGGATGTACCATCAATGGCGGGAAAATTGCGTTGATGTTGGTAGTCATCAATCGCGCGATCGCAAAATTCCTCTAGTCTCTCCTGGGCGGCTTTCTCTCCCGGTTCTAGCATTAGAGAATTGTCCCACGTAAACCCTAAATCTTTAGCCGTAGGTAACTCAATTGTGCCAACTTTTTTCACTACATCCTGTTCCGTTTCGGTGAGTCCTTCAGCATTTTTTAAGGATTCAGCGGGGGCGGCTTTGGCGTGGTCTTTCCAGTTTTTCCAGAATGGGGTATAAACTTTGTAAGGATTGCCGGAATTGGTGCGAATGTCTCCGGGGGCGTGTAAGAGTTGATCCCAGAATGATTCAACCGCAATTCCTTTTTCTGCTAGGGCATCTTGTACCGTGCGATCGCGCGTTTGGGCATAAGGTTCCACATCTCGATTCCAGACTACCGCTTTAGCTTTGAGGGCGTCAGCTAGAGCGGAAATTCCTTGAGTAGGGTTTTGATGCAGGATTAATAATTGACTCCCCGCTTCAGCGTAGTGTTGTTGTAACTCCTGTAAGCAACCAATCATGTACGTGACTCGTGCTGGGGCGATATCATCCCGTTCTAGGATATCTGGGTCAAGACAAAAGACTCCTATCACCTTCTGGCTTTTTTGACAAGCCGCAGCCAGACCAATATTATCAGAAATTCGTAAATCACGGCGATGCCAGAAGAGAATCAGATCAGTCATGAATGATGAGTTTTGAATGGGTAGGGGCGGGTTTAGCCTTTCTGGTTTCGCTGTCGATTATAACGTTTATTCAAAACCCGCCCTCCGGGTTAATCAATCAAGCAAGTGCATTAAAATGGGCTAAAACTATTATCTAGTCAGCTTTAGCTGACTTTAGCTGACTTTAGCTTTTAGTCTTGGGTTTCAACCTAAGGCGTTTTAATGCTTGTGGGTCAGTGTTAGGATAAAGCAAACGACTTACAGGTAGTGTAGTTTCAGATGATTCAAATCCTACCAAAATCACTAACATTTGACGAGTTTGTTGCTGAATACGGAGATCATCCTCGCTATGAACTAATTGATGGAGAATTAGTTGACATGGAACCAACAGGTCCGCATGAACAGGTAACGGGCTTTATTAACATGCAGTTGAACCTAGCCATCGCTCATCTTAAGCAACCCTACTTTATCCCGATGCGATGTCTGATTAAACCCTTAGGTCAATCTTCAGTCTTTAAACCGGATGTGATTGTACTAGATAGACTTGCCCTACGCGATGAACCGTTATGGCAACGTGAACCGATTATTACACTGGGAACTTCAGTCAAGTTAGTGGTTGAGGTGGTGAGTACAAATTGGCAAAATGATTATGCCCGCAAAGTGGATGATTATCAAGCCTTGGGGATTCAGGAATATTGGATTGTTGATTATCTGGGCTTAGGCGGAACGTTTTTTATTGGTTCTCCTAAACAGCCGACGATTACTATCTGCGATTTAAAAGGAGAAACTTACGAGATGAGACAGTTTCGACGGGGAGATTATTTAGTGTCACCAATGTTTCCTGACTTGGAGTTAGACGCTGACCAAATTTTCAAGGCTGGTGTGTTAGATTAGCCGTAATCCATGAATTTCGCTAGTCGTCATTTATTTATATCAACGCCAGGAAACCCAACAAAATAGGGCTAAAGCCCTGACTACGAATCCAATCATTAAGCACCAAATTCAGATAATATATGTTCCGTTCAGGTTGTAGAGATGTTGCATGCAACGTCTCTACAATGTTCGCCACACAACCCTATTTTTCTACCTAACCAATAGCTCCCCTCTCCCCCGGTGGGAGAGGGGCTGGGGGTGAGGGGGTTGTGGCTTAAGTTGACACGCATGACTGACGTGCGCCCTTACGGTTGGTTTCCCGGATATCTTCAACAACAATTAACCCACTATTGCTGCAAAAACGGACGCGCTAGGTAAAAGCTACAAATCGATTTAGCATCAACCGCATCCCCCCCATGAATCGCTTTTTCTAATTGTTCGGGTGTCATCAACACCGTTTCTAAATCTTCATCCGCATCCAATCCTGGCGGTGTCTCCAATTTCTCTAAATCTTGCGCCAGAAATGCGTAAATATATTCATCAGAATACCCTGGTGCCAAGGCAAAATTCCCCAAAGATTGCCAACGGTGCGCCCGATACCCGATTTCTTCTTGGATTTCCCGTTGGATTGTGGTTTCGGGATCTTCTAAAGGTTCCACCGTACCCGCCGGAAACTCTAATAACCGCCGTTGTACCGTAAACCGATATTGACGCACGAGTACCAGTTTCCCCTCTGGGGTCACAGGAACCGCTAGCGCCCCACCGGGGTGACGAACGCATTCCCAGTCGCCTTTGGCTTGATTGGGAAGACGCAGGTGATTAACTTCAAAGTTAAATTTGCGTCCCTGATAAACAAAGCGTTGTCTGAGTAGTTGAGGGGGTTCTTTACCTTGAGGCATGTCTAACTATACGGGGTGAACTCCAGAACAGTCTACCCTTTGTACGAGTTGTGCGATCGCACATCCGGATACCGGTTCAACCCAGTCGGGGGCAATTTCGGCTAAGGGAACCAGGACAAAGGCTCGTTCGGTCATCCGAGGATGGGGGATTTGCAGGGTAGGGGTGTCTATTATTAAATTATCGAATAATAAGATATCTAAGTCTAGGGTTCTCGGTCCCCATCTTTCCCCCCGTTCCCGCCCGAACTGTTTTTCGATGCTGATAAGGGTTTGTAATACGTCGTGGGGGGTTAGCTGTACGTCTAGAATCACACAACCATTGAGATAATCCGGCTGCGGCGGACCAACGGGGGCTGTTTGATACCAGCTAGACTGAGACGTGACCGTGATATCGGGAGTTTTCGCTAACATGACTATAGCCGCCTCTAGGATGGCACGGGAATCCCCCAAATTGCTGCCTAGTGCGATCGCCGATGGTTGAGAGTGTGACACGATACACCGTTCCGAAAAACCTATACAGGACTATGCACACCTAAGCATATCTGGACTCTACAAACTGATATCAAAACATTAACTCTCCGGGTTGGAGTTGGCGGGGGTCAAAATGGTTATCAATCGCTTTCAACTCAAAGGATAAGTCTTTAGTCGGTGTCGGGGATGGGTAAGTCTTAGTGGCTAATGCAGCCGTACTCCCTAAGCTTAGGAGTGAAATAAGTGCGATCGCGGTTGGATGTTGACGCATTGGTAAATAAACTCATTGAAGGTTAATCGATGAGGCTACACTATCGATCATGACCTATATTTGCTAAACTGACGAGTTTGTACATCACTCCCCAGTATCAAAATCATGGAGTTTCCTATCAAAACGTCTTCAATTATTCAATGTCGTGTAGGGGCGAGTCGCTGGATTAGTGTAGATGGGGTAAGGGATTACTGATATTGACTCGCCCTTTTATCAATGTCGGTAGGGCGAGTCGCCGAGTGGTATGGGGGCTTTAATCTATCCTAGGTTCAATAAAAATACCCACAGGCATCCCCATTTCCATCAGCATTTGCAGCTTCGCTTTTTGATACGAACTCGGGTCAGTTTCCGCTTCTGTACAGCAGCAAGATTCCATGATTAAATCTGGTACTAATTCTGGATATGATTCGGGTAACTTTGTCAATCCATTCTGGCGCATATAATCCCACATGCGTTCAGCGCGAATGAAACAATTATCCGGTTCAATCACATCCCCATTCGGCAAAATCCAACCGCAGCGCCCCAAAACATAACCCAAGGGATGATCACAACCCGTTTTAACCCACTTCATCAAAGCAAAACCAAAATTAGACCTTGCTATCGCGCAAGCGTGTCCGATAGGACGTATCGCGTCTAATTTTATCATGAACTTTCCGGCACGTTACTGACAAATTCTGCCAGGGTTTGTGCCGTCAAAGCCACCGTCACTAAATCCTCTAATTGATTGACTTCCAGTACCTGTAAACGTGGCTCAACATCTGGCGGAACCTGTTCAAAGCGAGTTGAGAGGATACGCAATAGCTGTCGTAATGTCCCTTGTTGAAATCCTTGTTGTTGAGCCGCTTCTTCGGGTAGGGGGACAAGATTACCATCTTGATCATAAAATCGTAACCAAACCGCCGTCTCTCGGTCTATGGTTCCTTGCCAAGTTCCCAACCATAACCCCAATGTCTGACACCACAGCCAACCCTGCTGATTGGCGACTAACGGTTGATACTGTTGAGACGCATCCAAATGCCACCCCTGTAAGGAATTGGGGTCAAAGGGATTAAAAACAAAGTAATCCGGTGTTCTAAAAATACGCTCATAAATATCTTTCTTCGTCCCCGTATCCGCAGACGCCGTAGAAGGAGACATTAATTCGACAATTACATCAGGATAACGCCCCCCTTCTTCCCACACAACCCAACCTTGCCGTTCAGTCGTCCCGTCAACATTTAATACGGCAAAGAAATCGGGTCCTCTAAAATCTCGGTTCCGTACCTGTTCACTGCTGTAATAGATAAACATATTACCGCTGGTGAAGAAATCATTGCGGTCAAGATAAGCTTGCTGCAATGACCGAATCAGAACATTTATAGCAATACGGTGGCGATTACTTTCCAACGGTTCCCCATCATCAAAGATTAAGTCAGTTGGCGGCATGGATGGTTCCCAGCCTACCACAGTTTGGGATGTTGTCTCTTGGGTTACCAAGTCGGACATGATCAGCGTCTCTCTCCACTAAGGTGCTTTTTTCTACATACCTAAACGGATCTTAACAAAAGCGCGATCGCTAACACTCCCTTTACTGATTGTCTTTATTAATCGGTTATAGTCATTGAGAATGACAAATGACAAATGACAAATGACAAATGACAAATGACGATCACCGTCATTAACTTTAACTGTCCCTACCGACTTACTCCCTATGTCTCATCGTCCCATTTACCTTGACAACCACGCTACCACCCCCATGGATGAACGGGTGCTAGAGGCAATGCTGCCTTTTTTTAGAGAACATTTTGGCAACCCTTCCAGTATTAGCCACGCTTATGGTTGGGAAGCAGAAGCAGGGGTGAAACAGGCACGACAAATCTTAGCCGATGCTATCCACGCTACACCAGAGGAAATTGTTTTCACCAGTGGTGCGACAGAAGCGAATAATTTAGCGATTAAAGGGGTGGCTGAAGCTTATTTTAGTAAAGGGCGTCATATTATTACTGTCCAAACCGAACATCGGGCGGTGCTTGACCCCTGTACCTATTTACAAAACCTAGGATTTGAGGTCTCGCTTTTACCTGTCAAAAGGGATGGACTACTTGACTTATCTCAGCTTGAAAAAGCAATTCGTCCCGATACAATTTTAGTCTCGGTGATGGCTGCCAATAACGAAATTGGCGTATTACAACCCCTGGCTGAGATTGGGGAACTGTGTCACCAGCATCAGGTACTCTTTCATACCGACGCTGCCCAAGGGATTGGTAAAATCCCCTTGGATGTCCAGGATATGAATATTGACCTAATGTCCCTAACTGCCCATAAACTTTATGGTCCTAAGGGTATTGGGGTGCTTTATGTCCGCCGCCGTAACCCTAGAGTTAAGTTAGCGTCACAAATTCAGGGAGGGGGACAAGAACGGGGAATCCGTTCGGGTACTCTCTACACACCGCAAATCGTAGGCTTTGCCAAAGCGGTGGAAGTGGGATTAGCTGAACAAGCCTCTGAATCTCAACGCCTCCTCCAGTTACGGGAACAGCTTTGGAATAGTCTCTCTCAGGTAGGAGGGATTTACCTGAATGGTCATCCGAGTCAGCGATTGTCAGGAAATCTGAATATTTCTGTGGAAGGCGTGGATGGTTCCGCCCTGCTGTTAGGATTGCAGCCTGTCGTCGCCGTTTCGTCGGGTTCGGCTTGCTCCTCGACTAATGTAGCGCCATCCCACGTCCTTTTGGCACTCGGACATTCAGAATCCCTAGCTTATGCTTCGATTCGGTTTGGGATTGGGCGCTATAATACAGCCGAGGAAATTGATCGGGTTGCCCAACACGCGATCGCGACAATTGAGTCCTTGCGTCAAGCTCAAACCCCTAAAACGTCGATTCTGTAACCCGCGATAACCCCCTCACAGCTAAACTGATAGTCTTACCCGTTAACAATCAACAATCAAAGCAGTATAATGTAAAATTGAGGAAACAGTTGCGTACCTACAGTGACACTAGGTTCGACCTGTAGCAAACTATCTCATAGATACTGTCCGTAACTGATTCACACTTCCAGACTTTTGACTTGCACGTTACCAAACTCCAATGCTGGCCCTTGGGCGAAGGGGCATGACATTGGCTACCTGTAGCATTGGAGAAAAAGTAGATCCATGAGAGTGTCAGTAGTCTTCAGTCACTCCCCGATCGCGATTTACGTTTTCTAAGTAAAGCTAAAGTTTTTGCTTTTCAGAATCATAAAGGGTAGCCAAAGTAAGAGTGACCGATCAATTTTAGGTATGCGATTTAAGATTTTTGGTGGAAAAGGTAACTCAGACAAGCATTCAAGCATTATTCAAGCTTGGCTCGTTTGCCTGTTCTCTAAACTAATCAGCTATCTAAAATTTCAACAAAGACCAAGCTTCAGTACTTGAGCGTACTGCCAAATTTTGAGGAAATTGAATGGCAAAGCAAATTATTATTGCAGAGCAATATCGGCTGGCTGCTGTCTTTTCAGAAGATCAAATCCAAGAACTTGTCGTTGCCACGGGCAGCCACCAAGTAGGTGATATTTATCTCGGCATTGTCGAAAACGTTTTACCAGGCATTGATGCCGCATTCGTCAATATCGGTGATGCCGAACGCAATGGATTTATTCATGTCACCGACTTGGGTCCGCTGCGACTTAAACGTCGCTCCGGGGCGATTACGGAACTGCTCACCCCGCAGCAAAAAGTCTTAGTCCAAGTGATGAAGGAGCCGACGGGCAATAAAGGTCCTCGGCTGACCGGAAATATCAGCTTACCGGGTCGTTATCTAGTGCTGATGCCTTATGGACGAGGGGTTAATTTATCCCGACGGATAAAGAACGAAAACGAACGTAATCGCCTCAGAGCCTTGGCTGTGCTGATTAAACCCGCTGGGATGGGATTATTGGTTCGCACAGAAGCCGAGGGCAGAGCGGAAGAAGCTGTAATGGAGGATTTGGAGGCGCTGCAACGCCAGTGGGAAGCCATCCAGCAGGAGGCAACTTCGACAAGAGCGCCGGCTCTACTCAATCGCGATGATGATTTTATCCAACGAGTCCTTCGCGATATGTACACAGCGGATGTGAATCGGATTGTGGTTGATTCCAATACTGGGGTCAAACGGGTAAAACAGCAGTTAGTAAGCTGGAGTGGCGGTCGATCACCGGAAGGGGTTTTAATTGACCATCACCGCGATCGCCTCTCAATTCTCGATTATTTCCGAATTAATGCGGCGATTCGAGAAGCCTTAAAGCCACGAGTCGATCTGCCATCGGGAGGCTATATTATTATCCAACAGACGGAAGCCCTAACCGTTATTGATGTAAACTCCGGTTCCTTTACCCGTTCCGCCACGGCGCGAGAAACCGTCCTCTGGACTAACTGTGAAGCCGCGACGGAAATCGCCCGCCAATTGCGCCTACGTAATATTGCTGGCGTAATCATCGTGGACTTTATCGATATGGACTCGCGGCGTGACCAATTACAAGTTCTGGAACATTTCAACAAAGCGTTGAAAATGGACAAAGCCAGACCCCAAATCGCCCAATTGTCAGAACTGGGGTTAGTCGAACTCACCCGCAAGCGCCAAGGTCAAAATATTTACGAATTATTTGGTCGCACTTGTCCAAGCTGTGGTGGATTGGGACATCTGGTGCATCTTCCCGGTGAGCCAGAACCTCAAGTGCAGCAAGAGCCAGAGCCTATTTCTCGCGTTGAAATCACAGAAACCTCTGATCTTCCAGAACCCCTGGATATCCCTGGCTTTAATGAACCGGATGAACTTGAACTTAATCATCCGAGTTATCAAGAACGGGGAATCCCCAATGGCACTAATCGCCGCCGTCGCCGTCGCCGCCTGGAGGATGTAATCTCTAAGGATGAACCTGTAGCCAAGAGCAATGTTCGCCCAATTACCCTGTCCCAACGTTCCTCTGATGTGAGTGAAGACGTAGAGGGAATGAGGCGCGATACGACATCTGTTGAACGTCCCATCGTGTCAGACTCCAGTGAACGAGTGGGCAAACCCCAGCTCATTCGGTCGGTGGTAGAAATGGAACCGCCGGAAGTTATTCAGGTTGAGATGACGCCGGAAGAACAGGATGTTTATGCCTTGATGGGTATTTCACCATTAGTGCGGTTAGATAAGGAGATTAGAAATCCCCGATCAGTTATGGTTTCGGTGGTGCTTCCTGGAGAAGCTGAATCGGGTTCTTCTGACAATGACACCACTGACAATGACACCACTGACGATTCATGGGAGGATACGTCTCACCCATCAGAGGAGTCAGACTCAGAAGAGAGTTCAGACAAGGTACTAGTTACTTCTTCGGGAGAAGCCGCTGATGTTGATTTAGAATCATCGGCTGATTCAAGCTCAACCAGCGAATCGGAAACAAAACCGCCTTTGATTCGTCGTCGCCGCCGCCGTTCTTCAGCAATGGAGAATGAGTAAGGGATAAAGGGGTTCCAAAAGCGGATTTGGTATCACCCCCCAAGTTAGGCTTCACCCCTAGCCCCTCTCCCAGGCTTGGATACTGCTGGTCATTAGACCCCTCCCCAAACCCTTCCCCGAACCTCTCCCTAGCCCTCTCCTACAAGGAGAGGGAAGTGGAATATTTTTTTCATTTGGAGGTACGGATACATACCTCAAGGCTTGCCAGTACTGGTTTTTACCTTAGGTTGAATGGCACTGAAATAAGCTATTTTGGATCACCGAAACCCTTGATATACCGTAGGGTGGGTTTCGACTTCGCTCAACCCACCAGCCAAAATTTCAGTATCATTCACCTTAAGTTGACTCTCAAGAATCCATGAAAATGGAAAATTCAGCTAACTATTGTCAACTACCGGAACTATCGGGCGATCGCAAATTGGTTGCCGGAGTCGATGAAGTTGGGCGTGGCGCTTTATTCGGTCCGGTTGTAGCAGCAGCGGTTATTTTACCCGCATCGACTCTGCCCAATTTGGCTGGTTCTGGAATGAAAGATAGTAAACAATTAACTCGTCTACGACGCCAGAAATTGGCGCAAGAGATTCAAGAGTTAGCCGTCGATTGGAGTATTGGTTATGCCACCAGTACTGAAATCGACCAAATTAATATCTTACAAGCCTCTCTGTTGGCAATGAAACGGGCTGTGCTTAAGTTAAAAGTGCAGCCTGATTTATGTTTGATTGATGGGAGACAGGCATTGGTAGGCTTACCTGTACCCCAAAAAAGTCTGATTAAAGGAGATCAGCGATCGCTGGAAATCGCAGCGGCTAGCATTGTGGCGAAAGTCTGGCGCGATGATTTAGTTGGGCGTTTAGCGACGAAGTATCCCGATTATGACTTAGCCGCTAATAAGGGGTACGGAACTCAACGACATCGTTTAGCCCTCCAACAGTTGGGTCCTTCGCCCCAGCATCGCCTTTCCTTTCGTCCGTGTCAACTCAAGGATGGGGGAGTTGGGGAAGAGGGGAAAGCGATTTCCTAATTAACAAAGGACAAAGGACAAAGGACAAATGACTAAATGGTGGGATTATCAGCGGGTGCAAGATGCTGAGAGTTAGGCTGATTAAGGGTTTGACGATCCGCGTTAGCCCATTGCCGATAATCCAATAGCAGTTGATGCATTAATTTCTGCTTAATTCGCAGCAACACACTTTTGAGTAATCCATTTCCGGTTGTTTCAATAATGGGTTGGGGTGTCATCGATAGAGGAAAGGGAATATCCACCCGAACCTTTAAATCAGCCTTACCTTTGAGCCGAGTGGTGTTTTGCTGTTGCTCAGGATAGAGTTTTCCCTTGACCTCCAGGGTAAAGCGTTGATTGATGTAGTCTAATCCAGGAATGTCACAATCTACTGATCGCAGATGAACTGTACCGTTAACATCTGCCCAAACTTTGAGGGTGACTCGCGGTTGAAAGGTTAACGACAGAAAATTCAATGGACGCATTTTTAGGCGAAACTGCTCTGGACTCAGTTGCTCGATCAGATTCGGATCAGCGATCGCGTGTACCAACCGCTGAGGTTGACGTAAATAGTGCTGAATGGGGGCAGGTTGTGCGGGTACAGTAATTTCTACGGATTGCGATGCAGTAAACTGGCTGGTCATAGGGTGAGAGCAACGTTGGGTTTTGTCTAAGTTTCTTAAAGTTAATCTTACTTTAATTAAAGTTTATTTACATAACTGGGGGGAATTTTTTAAGGTTAGGGGGATGAGCGAGTCTCGTAGATGAGACTACAGCATGTAACTTAATCCTTACTCCGATTGTAGAAATTATGCTCGCCAACCGTTATCTTCCTATAGAAGACTTTCAGTGCCTCGATCAAAGCAAAGGTTTAGTCCTAGGGACGGAAATTATTAAATCTCATTACTGAGGACAAATAAAGGTTAAAACTATAAACTAAAGCGCAGTTTATGTCAATTTCAATTGCCCATCTTGGACCACCAGGGACTTACGCGGAAGCGGCTGCCTTAGCTTACTGTCGCACTCTAACCCGTGAAAGTGATTCAAAACCCTCCTTATGTCCTTATCCCAGCATTGCCCAAACTCTGCACGCCGTCGCCAAAGGGCAAGCGGATTTGGCGGTGGTGCCTGTAGAAAATTCCATTGAAGGCAGTGTCACGATTACATTGGATACTTTGTGGCAACTCGATCAACTGCAAATTCAACAGGCATTGGTTTTGCCAATCCAACATGCCCTGATGTCACGGGCATCTCGTCTTCAGGCAATCCAAACAGTTTATTCTCATCCTCAAGCCTTAGCCCAATGTCAAGGGTGGCTGGAGAAGTGTCTGCCCTCGGTACAACTTGTAGCAACAAACTCAACCACAGAAGCCTTACAGCATCTGGATACCGACTATACAGCAGGCGTGATCGCGTCTCAACGGGCGGCGATGCTTTATCAATTACCTATCCTGGCGGCAGCTATCAATGATTATCCAGACAACTGTACTCGTTTTTGGATTGTGGGTCAGCAATCGTCTCCTGGGGGGAGTCATACCTCCCTGGCTTTTAGCACGCCCGCCAATGTACCGGGAGCCTTAGTTAAACCCCTGCAAGCCTTTGCCCAGCGAGAGATTAACCTGAGTCGGATTGAGTCTCGCCCGACGAAGCGATCGCTGGGTGAGTATCTTTTCTTTATTGATTTAGAAGCCGATGCCTCTACACCGTTGGTGCAAGAGGCACTCTTAGAAGCTGCCGCTCATACAGAAATTCTGAAAATCTTTGGCAGCTACAGTGTCTTACCCATTGACTCAATGGCACTAATTGAAGAATAAATAATAAGCCGTATTCTATCCTTGCCCCTATGTTCATGACAAATCCTCTTTATGTAGACATCTTCATCGATGAAGACTTCGTGAACTTACTAATACCGTGCAGGGTTTTTTCCCAGTAGAATGGCTTGGTAAACAATTGCCAAAGTGCCATATAAGCAGCTATCGAATGGAGTTGCCAGTAAAGCGGATTGAGTAGTGCATATAATGAAAGCTTGTAATATTTGCGCCGAAACATGGCAATCATATTTAAATAAATGCCAATGGCATTGCCAAAAATCAAGTTAAATAAGGAGATATAAATCATCCAACTTGGCAAGAGTTTTTCAATAAAATTAGCTTGAGTGATCAGTTCAGCCAACAATAATAACCAGAGAATTGGACTACAAAGAAATCCTAAGATATGTCCGCCAATAAAAAATTGATAAGATAGCCAGTTTTTTAGACCGAGAGTTTTGAGAGATTTATAAGGATGACGATTATGAACCAACCAGGTTTGCATATAGCCTTTGATCCAGCGCGATCGCTGCCGAATCCAGTTATTGAAGCGGCAGTTCGCCTCTTCATAGGTGGTAGAGTTAATCACACCGACAGTATACCCTCGTTGACTGGCACGAATTCCTAAATCCGCATCTTCGGTGACATTAAAAGGGTCCCAGGCTCCTAGTTCTCGCAGGCGATCCGTGCGGAAATGATTACTGGTTCCGCCTAAAGGAATGGGTAATCCCAATGCTTCTAATCCGGGTAACAGATAGTCAAACCAATAGGAATATTCCAGGGTAAACATTCGAGTTAAGAAATTTTCATCTCGATTAAAGTAATTCAACGCAGCTTGGAGCCAGGGTTAACTGCCCTTCCTGTAACAGTTGGTTCTGCAAATTTTTCTCGACAATCAGGTTGAGAAGCTGATCCTCTGTCGCTAGAATCTCTTGTACTTGGGCTTGCTGCCAAACCCGTTGGATTGTCTGATGGACAGTTTGATTGTCGGCTTCTGTAACCACCACGACGAGATGGTTGGTTTCGGGTTGCCAGTGACAGGGAAAGAAACCGCACTGAATCAGTTCTTGTGTCTTGAAAGCTTTTGCCAAGCTGAAATCTAGTACATTGCCGGAAGACTTTAACCACTCGGTAAGAGTTGGCAAATTGGTTACAGCACTGGCTAAGGTCAAAAATTCAGTTTTGCTGACTAGATTGAGACTCCACAAGGCTTTTCCCAAAGAGCAAGAGGTTTGAGCTTGTAATTCTTTGACCCGATGCAATTGGGGTCGAGTTAGATATCCCTTAGCCAAGAAAGCGGCTATCATCTTTGTTGAGAATTGCTTCATCGTTTCTCGGAGTCTTGAGTCGTTTCTGAAGGAAAAGGTTGATTGGAAATCATTTGCGGAGGGCGACCCAGGCGTTGGTAGGTTGACCAAGCGGCGACACCGCCACTAATCAGAGCAAGGGTAAATAGGAGACTCGCATAGCGCTGTAGGAACAGAGGTGAATCGGTGGACGCGATCGCATTGGTTTGCAGTCCGCCCTCGCTCACATTCCAGGATTGGATACCGCCAAAATCGGTTAAGGTGACGACATTGCCACTGAGGTGAGTTGCCCAAGGAGTGCGGGGATTGGCAAGGGCTAGACTAAGTTGTTTGACTAAATCAACCTGATCCGCTTGACCTATCCGAGTTATCCAAAGGGTAGGAATACCGTGAGCGATAAAGGATTGGAGAATCGCGGCGGAGTCGTTGGCAGCTACGGTTTGCAGAGACTGCCGATTGAAGGGGTTATAGATTTCCCAGCCACCTTGCAGGGATTATCGGTTATGGATAAGGATGGCAGGATGGTCAATGTAATTGACGATGTGCTTGGGGGTAGGGAGTTTAAAGGTAGGGTAACCAATGGTTGTTCTTGCAGCGATCGCACCGAAACCGTTCGAGCCAGTTCACCATTGAGTCGCAATCCCACGGATGAATGGTGGTCTCAAAACCACAATCGCCGATACATCATTGGGATCAGGTCAGTTTATTCTGGAGCCAATTGGCAGATCCGCGTCCCACTCGTCAAGAAATAATGCCGTTATCTCAGTTTAAATCACTACTCGAAACCCCCTACTACCGACTCTTACAACGTCTCGACTCCCCATGACTCGTTACTCTCGCCGCAAATTTATCCAAGGTTTACTGACAGCCCCTGTGCTGTTAGCGTTAAGCAAAGGATGTGCGTCTTCGGTGTCTCCTATAAATTCCACACCAACGCCTTCGCCATGGCAATTGGGTATTGGTGAAGATCCGGCTCGATTTTTGGCAGAGGTTAAAAGTGACCCCCTTGTCAAAACGATTGCCCAAGCCTTGTCACCTCAGTTTTTATCCGGTTGGCTGAACAGTTTTGACCACAAACAAGGAGATTTGAGTTTCTGGCAAGAATGGCACAAGCAAGGTTTGCTGTCAAACTGGTTCCAGCAAGGCTATACTCTGCAAGTGATTACCTGGGAAGATGATACCAAGTTACCCACAGGGGAGTATTACCAGGCGCTGATGAAAAATATGCGGCAAGCCCGCCAGATTATTAAACAACAGCTCCCTAATGCCTGGGTTGCTCCGAGTTGGGGAGGATGGATTGTTACCTTTGATGATCCCGCTAAGGGGGCAGGACTGAGCATGATTCCCCCCTTTGGAGAGTTTATGCAGCAAATGGATGGGATTGCTTTCCAGTCTATGCGACCTAAACTAACGGGTGAGTACAATTCTGAACTTAGAGGACCCGATCCTGGCAACCCCGCCCAAATTCTCCAGTGTTGTCAAGTGTTCTCTGATTACCATAAGTCTTTAATGGTCTCTCATTACGAACCGGCGATTAAAGCGTTGCACCCCAATGGCGGTCAGGCAAATACGGTAACGGAGGATTTTTTAATCATGATGCGACCTGAATGGCTGAAAACCGTTACTCGTTTAGGACTTGACAAAATTTCGCTGATGCACTAAGGACTTTACAAAGGGAATCCAGTTCATGCCCTAAGCGCCGTTCAAACGTTTCAAACGATTATTCAGGAGGGTTCGTGGGCAGTCGCTTAGGTGGGTATTGTCAGGGAATTGCGACTTATCTACTTCCTGTTTTCCTACATGGGCAACTGTGGATTTCCTTGGCACTGTGGAGTACACCGCCTGCTTGGGCTGGGGGATTCACCCAACCTGAGGGCAGAATTTTCACGGATGTTACACTCAGGACGTTAGAAGCAGGTTCTTTTGAGAAGGTAGAACTGCAATTATTTATTGAATATGGTTTACAGGATGATCTAACTCTGATTTGGAAGAGTCCCTATAATTGGATCGAAAATGACGTGGGGGAGGAAACCCGAATCTTACTCTGGTTGTGGGTGGTTTTCGTCATATTCAAGGACCATCAGGGCAAGGATTAGAATTCAAAGTTTTCTTTTCGTCGAATTAAGGTGTTTTATGAATCAGATGAGGACAAAATCCCGTGTCAATATTGGCATAATTATGACGACTCTGCTTATGGCATCCTTGGGGTTTGCCTCAACGCCCTGACGAATGCCAATCTAGCCAATGCTAACTTAAGTTCTGCCAATTTAAGCAGAGCCAACCTCAGGGGTGCGAACCTGCAAGATACTTATTTGTGGGGGGCGGCGCTTGACGGTGTAATTGGGTTAGACCGATAACGCCGCCCATTCCTGTGCATGAGATAAAAGCGATGCTGAAAACCAACTCGGCTAATTAAATGCATCTTTAAGGACTGTACGGGCAGCCAAATGATTGCGCGTGGAGGTAAGTATTTCCGCTTCGCGTTCCAAACGGGCGGATGTATCCTGCATTTCTAACAAAGCTTGTTGCTCCGAGGCGACGCCGTAAAGATTGCCCGCTACCCAATACGATAATTCTAAGGGAAGGTCTGGCAAGTCTTCGGGCAGCTCAATTTTCTGATCCGTCAGCTTGGCAGAAAGATGGACGACATCTCGCAGCAATTGCTCAACGGATGTGGAAATTTCTTTTAAGTCTTTTTGAGAGGGTTGATCCTCTATCCATTCCACCAATCCGACACGATAGGGTTTGTCTCTGACATATTCTAAAACCCGGAATCGTTGTTGACCCAGGGTTAAAACTTTCATCCGATCATCAGGCAGACGCTGGAAATGTATAATTTCAGCGCAGCAGCCAACGGCGGCGGGTTGACCTTGCACCGGGTCCCACATTAATACCCCAAAACGCCGATCGCTCTCCAAAATCGTGTTCATCAGGATACGATAGCGAAATTCAAAGATATGGAGGGGCAGAGGACGTCCCGGGAATAGAACCACTTCTGGCAGTGGAAACAAAGGAAGTTCTCTAACAGCAATTGAGGAAGAGGATGCCATTGTGCCTTGGAGAAAAGGGTAACTGCGCTTCTTTACCTACTTTAACGGATTTTTTGGGGACAAGAAGCCACAAAATCCGTTAAAGCGGTACTAACTCATATCTTGTCCGGCTTTATGGCATGTCGATTACTTGTACTGATTGGGGCAAGAGCATTACCCTCCTACCCTTCTCATTTTCCACCCTATAACTTCACTTCAATATCCACACCAGCCGGTAAATCCAGTTTCATCAGGGCGTCAATGGTTTTGGACGATGGCTGATAAATGTCAATAAGTCGCCGATGAGTACGGGTTTCAAAATGTTCCCGCGAATCTTTATCAACGTGGGGCGATCGCAAGACACAATAAATACGACGTTTGGTCGGTAAGGGAATTGGACCGACGGCGGCAGCATTGGTGCGATTTGCTGTATCCACAATCTTCTCGCATGAAGTGTCTAGTAATCGCCGATCAAATGCTTTAAGACGAATCCGAATTTTTTGCTGCTGAATCGTTGCCATTTTTTTGAGTTGTCTAGGTTCTGAAATAATTAGGAGTTGTGAAGTGTTGAGTGTTGAATGAATGTTCCCGAACTCAGAACTCAACACTCAGAATTCATAACGTTTTGCCAACACAGAGAATAAGGAGCAGAGAACAGCATCAGCCTCTCTGCTCCTACTCTTTGGAGTGAGAACAGTGCTACTTGAGGATTTTGGAGACAACACCTGCACCGATGGTGCGACCGCCTTCGCGAATGGCAAAGCGCATTCCTTGTTCAATCGCGATCGGGTTGATTAACTCCACAGTCATTTTTACTCGGTCTCCCGGCATAACCATTTCCACATTGCTACCATCATCAGCGGTGTAGGAATTAATTGTTCCCGTCACATCGGTGGTACGAACGTAGAACTGAGGGCGATAACCGGAAAAGAACGGAGTATGACGTCCTCCTTCTTCTTTTTTGAGGACATAGACTTCCGACTCAAACTGAGTATGAGGAGTGATAGAACCGGGCTTGGCAATTACCATTCCCCGCTCAATATCTTTCTTCTCAACACCTCGGAGCAGAATTCCGGCATTGTCACCCGCCATCCCTTCATCGAGACTCTTCTTAAACATCTCAATGCCAGTGACGGTTTTCTTGACCGTATCCCGGAGTCCAACTAGCTCAACTTCGTCGCCAATCTTGACTTTACCGCGCTCGATCCGACCCGTGGCGACTGTCCCCCGACCGGTAATGGTGAAGACGTCTTCGACTGCCATCAGGAAGGGCTTATCTACATCCCGTTCTGGGGTAGGAATGTAAGCATCGACCTCGTCCATTAACGCGTAGATCTGATCAACCCACTCATCATCACCCTTCTTAATGTTTGGGTTAGAGGTAAGAGATTCAAGCGCCTTTAACGCCGAACCTGCCACGATGGGAATATTATCTCCATCGAATTCATAATCACTGAGGAGTTCGCGGACTTCCAGTTCCACCAATTCCAGTAATTCTTCATCGTCCACCTGGTCTTTCTTATTCAAAAAGACCACCAAGTTGGGGACGCCTACCTGCTTGGCAAGGAGGATATGTTCCCGTGTTTGCGGCATCGGACCGTCAGCGGCGGAAACTACCAGGATCGCCCCATCCATTTGAGCCGCACCCGTGATCATGTTTTTCACGTAGTCAGCGTGTCCTGGGCAATCAACGTGAGCGTAGTGGCGATTCGCCGTTTCATACTCAACGTGAGCGGTGTTAATGGTAATCCCCCGCGCCTTTTCCTCTGGTGCCGCATCAATGTCTTCGTACTTCTTGGCGGTTGCTTGACCTGATGCAGCCAGAGTCATGGTAATGGCAGCCGTCAACGTTGTTTTGCCGTGGTCTACGTGACCAATTGTGCCAATGTTGACGTGGGGTTTAGTCCTTTCAAACTTTGAGCGTGCCATGAATTACGTTTTCCTTTTCTTAGTTATGCGTTCCCTTTGCTCTTAGCAATGATAGCTTCAGCCACGTTACGAGGCACTTCATCATAGTTGCTAAACTCCATTGAGAAGATACCTCGACCTTGGGTTTTTGACCGTATATCCGTAGCATAACCAAACATCTCGGCTAATGGAACTTTAGCAGAAACTTTGGCTATCCCTTCGTCGGTACCCATCCCTTCGATTTGACCACGGCGGGAGTTGAGATCGCCCATGACATCTCCGAGAAAGTCTTCAGGCACTTCAACTTCCACTTTCATCATAGGCTCAAGTAACACGGGTGCAGCCTTCGTTACGCCGTTTCTAATTGCTATCGAACCAGCAATTTTGAACGCCATTTCCGAAGAGTCAACATCGTGGTACGAACCATCAACTAATGTGGCTTTGACATCAATGAGGGGATACCCAGCTAGGATACCCGATTCGCAGGCTTCTTTCATACCCTGCTCAGCCGGGGAAATAAATTCTCTCGGTACGGAACCACCAACAATCTTGGAGACAAATTCAAACCCACTACCGGTTTCACCTGGCTCCAATTCAATGACGACATGACCGTACTGACCTTTACCGCCACTTTGACGGATGAACTTGCCTTCAGCTTGCACGGATTTGCGGATGGTTTCTCGGTAAGCCACCTGAGGGGCACCCACATTGGCTTCGACTTTGAACTCCCGCAGCATCCGATCAACCAGAATTTCCAGGTGAAGTTCACCCATTCCCGCAATCACGGTTTGATTGGTTTCTGGGTCGATACTGACCCGGAATGTCGGATCTTCTTCCGATAAGGATTGGAGTGCTTTGGAAAGCTTCTCCATATCCTGCTTGGTTTTGGGTTCTACGGCTACCGAAATCACCGGCTCTGGAATATAAAGCGATTCCAAAATAATCGGGGCTTCTTCGCCACAAATTGTATCACCCGTTGTCGTTTGCTTGAGACCAATTGCCGCACCCAGATCGCCAGCTCGTAGCTCATCGACCTCAATCCGTTCGTTGGATTTCAAAATAATCAGCCGGGAGATACGCTCCTTCTGATCTTTGGTGGAGTTGAGAATATAGCTACCTTTTCGCAGAATTCCGGAGTAGACCCGCATGAAGGTTAAACGACCATAAGGGTCTGACATGATTTTAAATGCCAGCGCCGATAGAGGAGCTTCATCTTTTGCTGGTCGGTTGTCCGTTGTCCCATCTGGCAATAGTCCCTGAATTGGCGGAACTTCCTGCGGAGAGGGTAGATAATCCACCACTCCATCAAGGAGTAACTGTACTCCTCTATTTTTGAAGGCTGAACCACACAGCACCGGCACAATCGTACCGGCAATCGTACCTTTACGCAGGGCAGAGCGAATTTCGGCTTCGGTGAGTTCTTCTTCTGCCAGATATTTTTCTAAGAGCGCTTCATCGGTCTCAGCTACAGCTTCGATCAGCTTAACTCGGTACTCTTGGGCTAGCTCTTGAACCTTTTCCGGGATTTCGGTGTCTTGCATATCCGTACCCAGGTCATTGGTATAAATCCGGGCACGCATTTGCACAAGATCGACAATCCCGTGGAAATCACTTTCACTGCCGATGGGAATTTGGATTGCCACCGCATTGGTACGCATCCGATCGCGGAGTTGATCGTATACTTTGAAAAAGTTAGCACCCGTGCGATCCATCTTGTTGACAAAGGCAATCCTCGGCACCTTGTAGCGATCCGCTTGCCGCCACACGGTTTCCGATTGGGGCTGGACACCTCCCACTGAGCAGAACACAGCAATTACACCATCTAAAACCCGCATCGAACGCTCAACTTCAATCGTGAAGTCTACGTGACCCGGTGTATCAATGATGTTAATCCGGTGATCCAGCCAGTTCGTGCTGATGGCAGCAGCAGTAATTGTAATTCCCCGTTCCCGCTCTTGCTCCATCCAGTCGGTCACGGCTGTCCCTTCATGGACTTCGCCTAGTTTATGAACGATTCCTGAGTAAAACAGGATTCGTTCTGTTGTTGTTGTCTTGCCCGCATCAATGTGGGCGGCAATCCCGATATTGCGTATTTTCTCAAGCGGGATGGTACGTGCCACAGCTACCTCCTTCGTCTGTGCCGCAAGTTTACACGTTGCGTTGCTATCTCTTTACAATTCTATACTTTGTTTAACTTTTTAGGGATTTGTCCTTTGTTCGTTGTCCTACTCGCTCCTCGAAAACTCAGACAGCGACGTTATTTTTTTCCCACGAAATCCCCAAAATTAACCTTTAGCCTCCTTGGCGCTGTCAGTTATTAGCTTACTGAATTAGTAGCGATAATGAGCAAACGCTTTATTGGCATCTGCCATCCGATGGGTTTCTTCCCGCTTACGAATGGCATTCCCCGTTTCATTTGCCGCATCCATCAGCTCATTGGCGAATTTACTCGCCATACTTCTCCCTGAACGACTTCGGGAAAACTGGATCAGCCAGCGCATGGCTAATGTTATTCCGCGTTCTGAGCGGACTTCCATAGGAACTTGATAGGTTGCCCCTCCAACCCGACGGGCTTTCACTTCTACTAAAGGAGTGACATTCCGTACCGCTTCTTCAAATACCTCTAGCGGTTCCTTTCCGGTGCGTTCTTCAATAATTTTGAAGGCGTCATAGATAATCCGAGATGCTACTGATTTTTTCCCATGATGCATAATCCGGCGCACCATCATACTAAGCAGACGGCTGTTATAAACCGGGTCAGGGGGGACTGGACGCTTTTTAACAACTGTACGACGAGACATAGTAAGCCTTTACAAAATACATACACGGCAAATTTAACTATTTATCCTGGAACTGATTATTTTTTCTCCAGCTTTAGGAGTTGCTTGAAAAAAACAAGCCACTTCATCTCCCTATTTTCCTGATCAAGTTAACCCGAACAAACCGCTATGGGTAAGTCTAGCAGGGTTTTGGCAGATTTAGAAAAGCTCTCTTGGTTTACTTAGGACGCTTGGTTCCGTACTTGGAACGACCCTGCTTGCGATCTTTCACACCCGCCGTATCTAGAGTTCCTCGAATAATGTGATATCGAACTCCGGGTAAATCTTTAACCCGTCCTCCTCTAATCATGACGACCGAGTGTTCTTGAAGGTTATGACCAATCCCTGGAATATACGCCGTCACTTCAAAACCCGAGGTCAGACGTACCCTTGCCACTTTCCGCAGGGCTGAGTTCGGTTTCTTGGGGGTTGTCGTGTAGACGCGGGTGCAAACACCCCGCCGTTGTGGACATTGTTTCAGTGCAGGCGATTTTGTTTTCGCCTTAATTTTGGCACGTTCGCTACGAATAAGCTGCTGGATAGTGGGCATGAGTTAAGGCGCGTGAAATTCCTTGAATCGTTTGTAAGTATTGACAAATTCTGATTGTACTGACTTTTAGGTAACAATGTCAATTTTTTGGTCTTTTGTCCTTGGTCATACTCGAAGAGCGAGAAGCAAGCTACGTCCTTTGTCCTTTAATTACTCCTTCAACCTAGGATCATTCCTTACGTCTTAACTCGAAACGAGTTACCACAACCACAGGTTTCAATGGCATTGGGATTATAAAAGCGAAACCCACCGCCCATGAGATCTTCGGAATAATCCAAGGTGAGGGTAGTTAAATGCTTGGTACTTGCCTCATCCACGACAACGACGATGCCCTGACAGTCATAGACGCGATCGCTCGATCTGACGGCATCATCATCAAACTCCATAGTATAGTATAAATCTGCACATCCTCCTGGCTTCACGCCTAAGCGTAATCGAGCTTGCTGTTGCTGGCGCTTGGTTTGCAGGCGTCTTATTTCATCAGTCGCCGCTTGACTCAGTGTAATCATCTTGACAGGCAATTCTCGAAAACTCCTTCTATTGGTCACCTGGGGCAAAAAAATTTCCTCCCCTAGTATTAGGGAGGAGTAAATTTGGCGTCAAGCTATTGACATCCTCACCGCCCTATAAGTGCGGTGATTCCTCACCACCTATTCTGAGGTGGACTCGCTGCGGGCGTAGTCATCTTCATAGCGAATAATGTCATCTTCGCCAAGATACTCGCCATTCTGGACTTCAATTAAGACGAGCGGAATAACACCCGGATTTTCTAGGCGATGAGCGTGTCCTTGAGGCACATAACTGGACTCATTTTGATGAATCAATAACTCCTTATCTCCGCAGATCACCTTTGCCATACCACTCACAACAATCCAGTGTTCACTGCGATGGTAGTGCATTTGCAGACTGAGGCGATGACCGGGTTTCACCTCAATCCGCTTAATTTTGTATCCTCGCCCCTCTTCCAGAACAGTAAATGAACCCCAAGGTCTTAGTTCTGTAGCGGCAGCGCCTTCGGCAGTCAACGATCTAGGTAGGGTGATCGCCGCATCTTGAGGAACTGCTTGCTGAACCATAGTCTTTCTCCTGAAAATAGTTACGACATTAATCGCACGTAAAAACGTTTTATTTGGTTTTTAGCTATTGCCATGTTTTCAACAACACAAAACCTAACCACAATCAACATTAGCAAATTCAGCTAAGATTTTGAATACATTAGGGGGTGGATTCGTAAAATTGTAGGAAGTCTTTACATTTAGAGGCTTGAGCTTTATCAAAACTTTAAGATAAAGAGTCGGACACAAGAAAAGGTGACTCATTAAGTTTTGTGAATAATTCTCAAACCCTTACAAAGGACTAAGGACAAATGACATAGGACGACCTCCACCGCTCTTCTTTTATTGTGTCCACCTACTTACTTATAAGGTCGGAAAAGCCCTAAACCATTGTGAACCCGGGCGGCTGTATGAGGAGAACGATCGAGAAGATGACCTCCCAAATAGAGTCCAGTCGAACTCCCCCCATCGAGATTGAGCGCATCAACGGCTCCTAGTTGTTGCATCAACTGTGCCGTTTCGGTCAAGTTGGGTCCCCTGCCACCGACACGATTGTGCATAGCCGTAATAATTACTGTGCCATTTGCAGTGATACCGATCGCACTCCGAATGGCAGATTGTTGAGCAAAGGCATTACTAAAGTTTTCGGCTTTGGCATCTAACACAATTTGGCGATTTTGCAGTAACAACGGACCAGCACCCAGGATATGAGGATAATTATTAAACTCAATGGGCAACGTTTTCTGTTCAATCTGAACGGTTGTACCAATAGTGAGTGATTTAGCGATCGCACTTGGATCATGCCCTCGGTTGGTAAGCAGATAACCATTAACCGGAATCACAAAGGATTCCTCTCCAGCGACTCCTCCGGGTAATTGAGCAGTAATCTGGTTATTCTGCACCACCCAAATCACTTCATTATCGGTTAAAGGGGTATAGGTTACGCCCCAAGCTGGGGTATAGCGAGACATCCCGGCTTGCACATAACCACTATTCAGAAATAGACTCGGAAAACGTTCTCCATTAGCGGTAATTAAGGTTTCCTGGAGGCTAAAGCGTCCAAACTTAAATTGATGCTGATCTGTCCACGCGATCGCACCTCGGTTGAGAATGGGACCAGAATACCAATATCCATCCCGGCGGATCGCACCTAATGGTAATTGATTATTGCGGTTAAAGAAGCCACCATTAATTGCAGCAGCGGCTTTCCATAACTGCGCTGTCTTAATCAGGGGGGCGGTTCCCACTTGAGTTGTGGGATTACTCCACATCGGGCTTAATTTAACTTGGGGATTCTTTGGATCAACCTCTAGCCAGACTAAAGGAAATTGATGATCACCCAAGGTTACAGTTCTCTGACGCCACCAAATACCTGGCGCCCACAGAATATCTTTTTCCACCATGGCATTGGGACGCAGTTCGACAACTAAGCGATTGGGATTCGGTAAGCTAAAAACGTGCAACTGTAAACCCTCTGGAATCGAGATCCCAATAGTGGTTTGAGTTTGATTGGTTTCAACTTGGAGAGTCGGTTGATTGTCTAAGGCTTCCTCATCTTCCTCATCTCCCTCAACTTCCTCATCTTCCCTATCTCCCTCATCTTCCACCGGAGGTGGGGTAAACTGTTCAACTAGAATCGGATTCGCGATCGCGTTTAAGATAATCGCCCCTTCACCAGGACTTCTGCTCACTTGCCAAGGTGTGGGACGATCTAAATCAAGGACAATTCTAAACCCCCATAACTGCGTCTCTTGTCGAATACTGTCTAATCGTGCAGGTACAGAAGTTAGCGCTAATGTATCTCCTTGACCTTGAAATTGCCATCCCACCTGTTGGGCAAACTCTGTAACATCTAAATAGCGATAAGCATCACGATGGTGAGCCACGAAAGAGAGGGGCGTCGTCAGGGGATTAGAGAACCATTGTATCGGTTGTTGTGTCCAATTGCGGGTACTCAACAATTCTAGTCCGAAGAGTTGTTGAACTCCTACATCACTGATACCTGTGCGAATGACTCCCTCAACCTGCCACTGTTTCCAAGCAAGGGGTACAATACGACCATTTAATGAGAGTTTTGTCCCTGTGCCAAGGACTTGAGTGGGGGTTTGAGCCAACGTTTGAATCTGAGGCGAGGGATTAACGGCTTCAGCTTCTACTAATGCGCGATCGAGTTCAAGGGTAGACTGAACGACTAAACGTTGCAGAATTTCCCCCATGGTTAGACTTTCTATTACTAGGGATTCTGTAGAATTAACACGTTGAGCGGCTAAATTTAGGAATGAAGTACAAATGGCTAAGAGTCCGATCACAATTTTGGCTTTATTCCGTGAGAAAACATTGGTCATAATCTTTGCTTTGGTGTGACATGAATTAACGTTTAACCATACAGATAGACATAATTACTGTATTGTATGTATATTATGCGAATTAGTTCAAGAATCAAAGCTAAATTCTACATAGGCTGTTTTGCTGTTGACAGCAATCTCGCTTCAAAGGTTCCAGTCGCTCTTGACTTTTAAGTTAAAATAGTCATTGCCTTGAAAAGAAAGGGTGGGTGGTAAACCTGTCCAACTTTGAGTTGATCTATAATCGAAAAAAACGGGAGGATCAAATGACTTTAGCCACGATCGCAACACCCAAAAAGGAATCCCCCCTTTTGTTTGAGGGAATGACTTGGAGAGAGTTCAAAGCTGTTGAGCAATTGTTAGACCGCCCAGGATATAGACTTTCTTTTTTAGATGGAGTTTTGGAGATACGACGAATGCCTGGAGAACCCCATGAAACCGTTAAAAAGAGGATTGCTGCCTTGTTGGAGCTTTACCTGTTGATGGCAGGATTTGACTTTACTCCAACTGGTTCGATGACCTTGGAAAGTGAAGGAGTCGTTGTTAAGCGAGAAGCTGATGAATCCTATAAACTAGCGCCGGGTCGAACCAATCCTGATCTGGCAATTGAGGTAGTGTTTACCAGTGGCGGTATCAACAAGTTGGAGATCTATAAGCGACTGAAGATTAAGGAAGTTTGGTTTTGGGAAGATGGGGTGTTGGAGCTTTATCACCTGCGAGGCGAGGGGAAAACACTTGACTATGAACAGATTAAGAGTAGTGAGGAGGTTAAAGGGATTAATCTGGATTTGTTATTACGTTGCATCACTATGGTAAATCATGTGGATGCCATTAAAACTTTTCAAAAGGCGCTGCAAAACTAACGTTTTATGGTATAGTTTTACCATGGGAAAATGTTTGCGCCTGTAGCTATATAATAATTCGCGATCGCACAGGTTGAATCAGTCGCATCGGGTACAGGAAAGTGTTGCAGGATTTTAGCGATCGCGTGAGACCATGAAGCGGGCAAACACAACAGGTTTAAACAGAACCCAAAATGATGTGTCCTAACCGCTATGGCGGTTGCTATACTACTAGACTTTAGACTAAGACAAAATAAACCAGCTATAACCCGAAGCTGAGAAGGAGCGTAACGCACCTTTGCCGCCAATCGAATAAACATTAACAACTATTTCTTATTGTGGATTGTGGTTGAAATTGAGTATAATTTTACTCAGGAAAGTTGGAGCATCTGTCATGAGCAAAGCTAGCCACATCGTTCCCCTGCTTTGGCTGTTTATTTCCCTGCTAGACGGGCAAGTTCACCCCATCAACGCCCAATCTATCACCGCAGAGCCGGATAGTGCCGGTACAATTGTCACGATTGATGGTGAGCAATATAACATTTCCGGTGGCTCTTTGTCTGGGGATGGCAACAATTTATTTCATAGTTTCCAAGACTTTGGACTCGATGCCAATCAAGTGGCTAACTTTTTGTCTACTCCCCAAATCCAGAACATTTTAGGGCGGGTGGTGGGGGGAAATGCCTCCTTAATTGATGGGTTAATTCAGGTAACTGGAAGCAACGCCAATTTATTCCTGATGAATCCAGCCGGGATTGTGTTTGGGAATAATGCCCAGTTAAATGTGATGGGGGATTTTACGGCAACGACGGCTACGGGAATTGGCTTTGGGGAGAACCTTTGGTTTAATGCCTTTGGTGAAAATAACTACGAAACCTTAATCGGGACTCCCAATCAGTTTGCCTTTGACTCATCACAATCGGGAAGTCTGGTTAATGCCGGGGATTTAGCCGTAACTCAGGGGCAGAATTTAACCCTACTTGGGGGAATAGTAGTAAATACCGGAGCCATCACTGCACCGGGAGGAACAATTACCATTGCGGCTGTACCGGGGGAGAATTTAGTCCGGATTAGTCAACCGGGAAACCTGTTAAGTTTGGAGATAGAAACGCGACAGGATAGTACAGGGCAGATTTTACCCGTGAGCCCTTTAGATTTAGCCGCCTTGCTAACCGGAGACGGTAGCGAA
>NZ_JAVKBY010000055.1:0-41151 GCF_040222985.1 Coleofasciculus sp. F4-SAH-05 | reverse complement strand
TCCACCACAGGAGGTGTTGGGGAACTCTGAGTCTGAGTCATTTCTGTTGACATAATCCAACTCCTCAATCTGTAATAGTCTGTCCTATTATTGTATAGCGTTTCTCATAACAGGTACTTATGTGTGGGCGCAAGGATGGTGCCCCTACATTTTGATTGATATACCTTAAACACTTAAGGAGTAGAAACTTCCCTGGTTCCAGGAAAGTCTTTGTAGAAACGATGAAAGCTGATAGCTTGAGACAGAGGAAAATTGCATTTGGGTGATTATACATTGAAAACCCGTTCTCATTACTGGCAACTGTTGCCTTATCTTCGCCCTCAAGGAGTCACCATTGGGCAAGCCTTAGCTTGTACTGTGGGATTTGTCGCCGTGTGGCCCCTCCTGGCTTGGCTAGCGGGGCGGATTGCGGCTTATGTGGGACAAGGAAATGTGGGCGCGATCGCACAAGTTGCCGGAATTGCTGCTTTAATTTTCTTGGGTCAGAAGCTGGCACAGTATGGGCAAGACACCCTAATGGCAAAGGCTGCCCTAGCTATTACTCTGGATTTGCGGAAAAATGTCTACGCCCACCTGCAAAGCCTGAGTCTTGATTACTTTGAAACGGCTAAAACCGGGGACTTATCCTATCGACTCACTGAGGATATTGACCGCATTGGCGAGGTGGTGAACAAGTTCTTTCACCAGTTTGTCCCCAGCGTCTTACAGTTGATTGCTGTCTTCGCTTATGTGGTTTACTTGAACTGGCAACTTACCCTGGGTATTGTACTCATTGCCCCGTTAATGGGTCTATTAATTGGCTGGTTTGGCGAACGGATGCGCCAGTTTTCTCGGCGTAGTCAAAATCGGGTGTCAGATTTATCGGCGTTGCTGATTGAAGTCTTGAGTGGGATTCGTTTAGTCCAAGCTTTTGCGGCTGAAGAGTACACATTAGAGCGATTTAGTCAAGAGGCAGAAAACAATCGTCAAGCCAAGTATGCGGCGGAACGGTTAAAGGCGATTCAGTTTCCGGTGGTGGGGTTTCTGGAGGCGATGTGCCTGTTATTGGTATTTTTACTCGGGGGATGGCAAATTGCCCAAGGTAACTTAACGGGGAGTGAATTTGTTAGCTATGGTGCGGCGGTTGCCATGCTTATTGATCCGATCGCGATCGTTACTAGCAACTATAACGAGTTTAAACAGGGGGAGGCATCGGTTGATCGCATCTTTGAACTGTTTGCCATTGTGCCAACGGTGATTGAAAAAGAGGGTGCGATGACTCTACCCCCGGTTACAGGTAAAGTGGAATATCGCCAAATTAGCTTTGCCTACACTCAATCCCCAGAGAACCCAAACGGAGACGTAGCAGGCAAAGACGCGCCATGGCACGTCTCTACAATTAAAACGCCTTGGGTGCTGAAAGACTTAAGTTTTCTTGCCCAGCCAGGAGACGCGATCGCACTCGTTGGCGCATCGGGTGCGGGTAAAACCACGTTAGTTAATTTACTCCCCCGTTTCTACGATCCGCAAGCCGGAGAAATCCTGATTGATGGGATCAATATCCGAGACGTTACCCTAAAAAGCCTGCGGCGACAGATAGGCATTGTTCCCCAGGAAACGACTCTATTTTCTGGTACAATTGCCCAGAATATTGCCTTTGGTCAAAAAGACTTTGACTTAGACGCTGTTCAAGACGCCGCCAAAATCGCCAATGCTCACCAATTTATTATCCAATTCTCCCAAGGGTATCACACCTGGGTGGGAGAACGGGGAATCAACCTATCTGGAGGACAACGACAACGCCTTGCGATCGCGCGGGCGGTTCTTCTAAATCCGAGTATTCTTATCTTAGATGAAGCCACCTCTGCCTTGGATTCAGAATCGGAAGCCTTAGTCCAAGAAGCATTAGAACGGATTATGAAAGAGCGCACCGTATTTATTATCGCGCATCGCTTAACTACTGTGCGCCGTGCTGACCGTATTTTAGTGATGGAACAGGGACAGATTATTGAATCGGGAACCCATGCAGAATTATTAGAGCGAGAGGGACGTTATGCGCGATTCTATGCACAACAATTTACTTAGTATAGATAGTCCAACATGCTACATAAGTACCTGGACATAAATGCTGGCAAGCTGCACTAATAAATGTTAAAAAGCCTCAAATCCTTACAAATCCAATGAATGACTAATGACGATCTCCACATCTAATATAGAGACAGCTCTATTTTTCATAATTTACATCATTACATCATGTTATCGCTTCAAATTTCTGTATTGTAGAAAACATTTTTTATTTTGACAAAAAACTTAATATAATTTCACTTGCAATATTTATATTCTTGGGTAAGACTATACCTAAATCTGACAAGCTCAACCAATCGAAGCAATAAAAATGAAAAGAAAACAGCTAGCATCCTAATCATTAGGATAACTTATTTGAATCAAGGAGGGGAATAAAATGCCTATACTTAATTCGCAAAACTTAAAGAATATAGAAGTCTCTATAGTTGTTCCTGTTCATAATGAGGAAGTCAACATTGACTATTTGTTTGAGCGTTTAGAGTCTGTACTACACAGCCTGAAATTAAAGTATGAGATTATTTGTGTTGATGACGGCAGTAAAGATAATACACTGGCGTGTTTGATCAAACATCATTATCAAAATTCTGCCATTAAGGTTGTTAGTCTATCGCGCAACTTTGGTAAAGAGATAGCTTTAACCGCAGGAATTGATTACGCGAATGGTGCTGCTGTGGTTCCCATTGACGCTGATCTACAAGATCCACCGGAGTTAATCCGAGAACTTGTTGCCAAGTGGCGTGAAGGTTATGATGTGGTTTATGCAACGCGGCGATCGCGCCAAGGGGAAAGCTGGTTAAAGCGCTTTACTGCTAATTCTTTTTACCGAGTCATTTGTCGCATGAGTCGTGTACCGATCCCTCGTAATACTGGAGACTTTCGATTACTGGATCGACGGGTTGTTGAGGTACTCAAGCAAATGCCAGAACGCACTCGTTTCATGAAAGGGCTGTTTGCCTGGGTTGGTTTTAAACAAATATCCATCTTCTATGATCGAGCGCCACGTTACAAGGGAAAGACGAAATGGAATTATTGGCGACTTTGGAATTTTGCCGTCGATGGGATTACATCTTTTAGCTTAGTTCCCTTAAAAATTTGGAGCTATATGGGAGTCATTTTATCCTTGTTTGCATTTTTCTATGCTGCTTTTCTCATTATTCGTACATTAATCTTGGGAATCGTCGTTCCCGGTTATGCTTCACTCATGGTAGTTAATCTTTTTCTCGGAGGTATACAACTCATTACGCTAGGTATAATTGGTGAGTATCTCGGTCGTGTCTATGAGGAAGTCAAACAACGCCCACTTTACTTAGTACGTAACCGTTATGGTTTCAACCTAAATCATCAAGTTTGTGAAAAAAGTGAATTTATTAGTCAAGAAGTATAGAGTAAAAAAAAATCACGAATTAAAGTAAATTAATTGTTTTTTTGTTATGGCTACGAACACTGAATTAGTCCAACTTCAGCAGACGCTTTATAACTCCAAAAACCCCACGCGGCGATGGTTGCACCGCAGACGTCGCGATCAGATCATTGATGCAATACAAAGATTTTCCTTAAAAGTGAAACAAAAGCGGGCACTCGAAGTCGGTCCAGGATCAGGTATCTATTTACCGATCTTAGCGGAACGGTTTGAGGAAGTAATAGCCAGTGATGTGGAAGAGGTTTATTTAAAACATGCAAGTTTACTCCAAAATATCCACCCTAATTTAAACCTTGTTACTGACGATATCACTAATAGCAAGCTGCCAGAAGCCAGTTTCGATTTGATCTTATGTACTGAAGTAATTGAACACATTGCTGATTCAGTCTCTGCCATAGCAGGAATGCACCGTCTACTTAAACCAGGTGGCATACTGGTACTGTCTACACCGCAGCGTTGGAGCCCTCTTGAATTAACGGCAAAGATTGCCTTTCTCCCTGGCATTATTAACCTAGTTAAGCTAATCTACAGGGAACCGATTCTCGAAACAGGTCACATTAACTTAATGACAGCTAAGCAGGTAACGCACCAGTTAGAGGGTGCTGGTTTTCACATTCATGAATCCTTCAAATCTGGAATGTACCTGCCGTTGATTGCCGAATTTACAGGAGCTTTTGGGTTACGCCTAGAGCGGTGGTTAGAGATTAAATTGACTAATAGCCCTCTTGATTGGTTGTTATGGACTCAGTATTACATAGCTGAAGCTTGATTTTTAAATTGAGCAATAAAACTCAAGGTTTATTGCCCAAAAATATCTTGATCACAAATAGAATAACGTAGTAACGATATCTCATTATTCAGTTAATTCTATAGCTTACACTCAATCCTAGAGTAACCTACGATGGAGCCTAAAATATACAAAAAAATGGCAGATCTCGAAGATTCGCACTGGTGGTTTGTGGCAAGGCGGAGAATTATTGACACGTTAATTACAAACCTTGTTTTACCAGACAATGCAGCGATTTTTGAAGCTGGCTGTGGTACTGGTGGTAATTTAGCGATGCTAGCTGGTCACGGTCAAGTGTACGCTATGGAGTTAGATGAAGCAGCACGTCATTTTGCCTGCGATCGCGGAGTGGGTAAGATCCTACCCGGACGCTTGCCAGATGACATTCCCTTTGGGGATCAAAGCTTCGACCTGATTGTATTGTTAGATGTTTTAGAGCATTTGGATAAAGATAAAGCTTCTTTACAAGCACTGTACTCGCGACTCAAGCCAGGTGGTTGGTTGTTCGTTACAGTACCCGCAAATCCTTGGATGTGGAGTCAGCATGACGAGAGTCACCACCATAAACGCAGATATGTACTACGGGGTTTACGCCATGTTGTTAGGAGTGCAGGTTACACTGTGCGTTATGTTAGTTACTTCAATACTCTGTTGTTCCCTTTGATTGCTGGAGTACGCATCCTTCAAAACGGGTTGGGTAGTGGACAAAAAGACAACTTAACCATGCCGTCGAAACAGGTTAACCAAGTGCTGACATTTTTATTTGCTAGTGAGCGTAATCTTATTGGTCGTGTCCCGCTGCCGTTTGGCGTGTCACTTCTGCTCTTAGCTCAGAAAGTTAAATAATCTACCGATAAGTTCTAAAATTAATCCAAAGGTGACTTGTTCACAGATCTCCGTGCTACAGCAACAAATAGCTTGAAACTCAAAATAAAAAAACACCAATGTAATAAAGAGAGGTGCAGTTATGAAGCTTAAATTTCCCCCAAATATAGATTCATCTTTGATGCCTCTACTTCAGGGTTTTTTACTGGCTGTTTTTGTTATCAGTGCAGTAATACTTGCCTACGGCTACCACTTTCCACATGGTAATCACACTGTGGAGACTCCTCCGATCCTGTCCCTGCTGGATTCCAGCTTGTATCCAAAGGACTACTTTGTCCAGGAAATGGTCAAATTTACGCCGAGAACCTACTATAATTACCTGATATATTTACTTGCCAGTATAGGAATCGGAGTTCCACTTTCATATTTTATGATCTATGTAGTTGCCCTAGCTTCATTTATTTTTGGGCTGCAAGCCATTGCCAGGAATTTCTGCAAATCTAGAATATCAGTAGTGCTTCTGTCCTTCTGGGGGTTTACCGTTATTGCTGGTGATATTGGTGGCAATGCATTGTTTAGAAATTATCCTATTCCCTCAATTTATGCAGTGGGAATAGCCATTTGGGGAATTTATTTTAGTCTCCGCCGTACTTGGACAATTGCCTATAGCTTTTTTGGCATCGCTTGTCTCCTTCAGTTTTTGGTTGGATTACTGCCAGCGCTTCTAGTCAGTCCACTTCTAATAATAGATACTTGGCGGACTCGTCAGTGGCTTCGCACCATCTTAGCGTTTTCCTTTTTTGCTGTTGGAGCTGGTTTAGTCTATATCCCGATGCTCATACAGGGTACAACGAGTACAGATCTGCTAACTAACCGAGAATTTGTCGAACTCTACGGTTTTATCCGTATTCCCCATCATATTATTCCTTCAGCTTGGTCTAAAAGCGAGTGGATTCAATTGATTCTCTTCTATGGGGCTGGAATCATCTGTTTGCACAAAACGCGCTCTCTACGTCCCATTCACAGGTTTGGTTTGACAGTAGTCGTTGGGATAATGTTTTTAAGTTTATTGGTCAATTTTATTTTTGTTGAAATTTTTCCTATCGCTACAGTCGCAAAGTTACAGTTTACTCGGATGACGCCTTTTGCCCAACTGGCTATCCTCATTGGTCTAACTATCTTATTTGACGAACATTTCAAGCAACGCAACTGGGCTATTTGTCTTTCCCTAGCTGTGATTCCTGTATCTCATCACCCAGGTTTGTTGTTACTTTTATTTGCTATGGGATTAGGGGCTTTTGAAAAACTTTCGCCACACCTTCGGTCAAAATCAGATCTATGGCTTGCAGCTATACTAGTGGTAGGACTGTATCCATTGCCACTATACTATGATTTTGAGGCTTGGGTTTCGACACTAATTCAAGGTCCTGTGCTTTTTGGTATCTTACTCATCCCCCATCTGCTAACCCAGTGGATTCATAAAGAACGCACTAAAATTACTGTTGCCTTTACTTTAGCATTAGTTATGACAGGTACGCTATTACTTGGTATCAGTGACCTTCTTCCCAATCGCCTAAATAGATATGTTCAAGGAAGAGTAGCTATCAACAGGGTAGGAAATGATGAAGTCAGTCAACTCGCACTGCGCTTTCGCGAACTCAGTCCAAAGGATGCACTAGTTCTTGTTCCTCCATCCGTTCACAAGTTTCATTGGTTATCGCAGCGATCTATAGTTGTTAACTTCAGGAACTTCCCTTTCACTGATAGCGGAATTCTAGAGTGGAAAACCCGCATGGAAGCTGTTCTCGGTGTACCGATTCAGCAACTCCACGGTTGGTCTTCGCCGTTAGATCAGCTCTATAGTTCTCAAGACTCTTCAGCTTTAGTAGATGTTGCTCAACGCTATAATGCCAGATACATTCTCAGTCGAAAAGATTGGCATTCTGATTTGCCCGGTGAGGTAGTGGATAATGAAGGAAAATGGGTAATTTGGAGGATTCATACTGAATAAAATGGTTCTTCCGAACTTATTATGCTAAGTGCGATCGGTTTTTTGTGGGGAGATGAGCGATCGCGCGGGCGGTTCTCCTGAATCCCAGTATTCTTATCTTAGATGAAGCCACCTCTGCCTTAGATTCAGAATCAGAAGCCTTAGTCCAAGAAGCATTAGAACGGATTATGAAAGAGCGTACCGTCTTTATCATCGCGCATCGCCTCACCACCGTGCGCCGCGCTGACCGAATTTTGGTGATGGAACAGGGACAGATTATCGAATCAGGAACCCATGCAGAATTGTTAGAACGAGAGGGACGTTATGCGCGATTCTATGCTCAACAGTTCACTTAGCTATGAATAAGAGCGATTCACGGTTTAATCCTTATCACTAGGCGAACTTGATTAACAACCGCTTGAGGGAGGTAGCAAGTTAGAAGCGATCGCCGAATCGCCTCTGTTACGTCTTGATCGTTTACAGATGAGGCTTCCTGGTCAAGAATTAGCTGTCGCACACGACCTTGGCTAATGTAGAACTCGAAGACGAGATTTCCCTTGACACTTGGGGATAACGGGATCGATTGTAGATGTTGAGTCAAATCAGCGATCGCTTTTTTATTCAATCCTTTTGCGCTGATAATTTGTAGGCGATTATCTTTTGACTCAGCTTTGGTGACATCAGCTTCAATGTCTGGAGTTTTCGATGGCGCTGGTGCTGACTCAGGAATAAGAGTGTACTCAGCATCATCTTCCCCCATCATATTGGGACTGATCAGGGTGATATCAAACTCGTCAGGTGGTTCTGAAGGAATCACCTCAAACTCATAGGTCGCTTCTACTTCTAAATCTCCAAAAATTCCCTGATAGCTAATCCCTTCCGGCATTTCCACAGGGACTTGTACGGAGACAGAACGATCATTGGGATTAACGCGCACCTCATCGCTGACGGCAATAAAGGCGGTATATTGGCACAAAAGTTGATAAGTTAAAGCCGTATCAGTGACAGTCTCTACGCCAACTTTTGTCTCTCCTTTCACCATTTGATTCATCAAGTCTTTAATCCGGTTACGACCCCACAGTTGGGCAATCGCAGGATTTCCCGTATCTTCAAAGTTAAGCTCAAAACTCTGCTGGTACTGCTGTCCCCCGGCAATCGTTCCTGTTATTTCTAGCCGTCCAGGTAGAGCATCTTTTTGGCGTCCAAATAGGACTAACGGCTGTTCAGCAAATAAATCAGGTGGAGTCGCCGGATAAATGATAGGAGGTTCACCCTCGCCTTGCCAGTACAGGTGAATATTCGTCAGCACTGGATTATTAATTTGCCCAAAGAACTGTTCAGCGAGTTCTTCAGTCGGCTCATCGTAGCGGACAATCCGGGAAATTCCCCGTCCAATTTCAGCAATTCGATTCAACAGAAAACGATTAACCGAACTTCCTGCACCAAAACTGTGTAGGCGATTCCCTAATTTTAAATGGCGTTGGACTTCTGCCAGAATTTTGTTTTCGTTGCCAATATAACCGTCAGTTAACAGTACAATACTCCGCAATCGTCCCGGATCAACCTCTGGGAAGTTTAGCACCGCCTGAATTCCCCGCATCAGTTGAGTTCCGCCACTGGCGTTTAACTGATTAATATAATTCATGGCGCTGTTGCGATTTGGCACCGTATTTGCCAAGGGAACGGGTGAAAGTTGGCGAGTAGTATCTGAGAAATCGATAATTGTGAAGGTATCGTGGGGATTGAGCTCCTGGATAAAGCGGCGCATTAATTCCTGACATTTGTTTAAAGGTTCACCGCTTTGGGAACCCGATGTGTCAATCAGAAATACTACATCTTTGGGGACGAATTGATTGGGGTTATATTCAATCGCTGGAATCAAATAAACCGCAAAATGTCCGCCGTGATCGTCGGTTTGAGAGAGGACTGTAGTTTGCGTGCGATCGCCTGCGACTTGATAGCGTAAAATTAGGTCTTTATTGGGAATTGTGTCTCGTTGAGATAGCGTGACTCGCATCCGCTGGTCTTGGCGTTCAATTTGAATCTGGTGTGAGGGAGAATGCACCTCTTTAATCTCAACCCCCGCCTCAATATCTACAGTCACATTAATATCATGTCCAGAACGAGTTCCAGGGGGTATAATTGGCGCATTTAAGCGAGACGCATCTGGCACTAAATCGGTGTCTTTATTCAGTGTCATCGGTGCAGGTGCTGAACCCCCACCTGTGGTATTCTCATCAATCGTGGTTCCGGGAATATAACGAGGTCCTACCACCATGGGGAAAACAAACTCGTAATTTCCCCCAACAAATTTTAGGCTATCGGTGTAGCGAATCGTCACATCAATTTGCTCACCGGGTTGGATGTTAGCCAGGGATTGAGTAAAAATGTTAGCCCGTTCCTGTTCTAGCAATCCGGCGGTGCGTCCTTGCTTTTTGGCTTGTTCGTAAATGGCTACCGCTTCTTGGCGTTTTTTAATGTTACCTTTAATTGTGCGATCGCCGATGCGAATCTCCATATTATCAACAGCGGCTTCATCCGGTAATGGGAAGATATAGGTGGCTTCTAGGGGAGTGGAAAAAGGATTCTCAAAGGTTTGTGTTACCTCCACCCGCGAGATATTTCCCGTCACCTTAGCTTGTACGTCGGTATGCTTCAGGGGAAAGACTAACGGGTTTCCTTTTTCAGATTGAACGTATAAACCACCTAATTTTGGTGATGGGGATGGAACGGTCGATTTAGCCTTTTTGGTCTTATATTTCACTCCACCTCGTTCTTCTTTCTTAACTATGTAGTATTTCGCACTAACTTGAGAACCGAAGAGGATTTCGTCCTCATCGTCAAGGTCGTGAGATTGAACTTTATGACCGTTAATTACAAGTCCTTTGGCGCTGAGTTTACCTTTGAGATTACCATCGACAATACGGTAGTATAAACTGCCGTCCTCCCGTTCTCGCCGTACTAAGGTAGCGTGTTGGCGAGACACAAATTGTGAGAACAGACGAATATCCACATCCGGATTTCTGCCTATGGAATAAACGGGTTCCTCCAAGGTATAGAGTCTGCGTCCCTTATCGTCTTCAATAATCAACAAATGGGCGGATGGATTTAGCATGATGGTTCTCCTTTTTTCGGTAAGCCCCGACACCCGCCAAGAACTCAAGTTCTTGGCTAAAAGCTTAAGTCCATTAAAATGGACTACACTTCTTATCTAGTAAACTCGATTCTGACTTGAACTTGGGTGCGTTGGGTTTCAATTCAAAGTGGTTTAACAGTTTTGTCTGTATATCCTCAGCATAAGGGCGGTTTTGAGGGGAAAGTGTTCAGTCTTTGACTCACCCTTTGACTCAGTAATTGACTCAGTAGAGGTTGTGGTATCGTATCTCTACCCGATGGGGCTGATACCAAATCCGGGTTAGCCACCCCCTTTATAATCTAGTCCGCGCAGGCGGACTTTGTTTGTGTAGCAGCGATTTCAATCGCCTTGATGTAAAATCGACTTACTTTGTCGAAGTTCAATTTCAAAAAGACGAGCAACTCTACCGACGCTTATTTGCAGAAGTATTTCTGTTTTTGAACCAAAATCCTCAGATTGTCGATTGGCGAGCCGTTGCCCTTTATCCAACGCGAAGTCAAGAGCCGACTGACACTCAACCTTATCGCGTTCTACTCAATAGCCCTCAGGTACAACGCATTTATCTTGATGAATTGGGGGACATACAGGAGTTATCGGTAGAGGTTGGATTGGTGCGGCTCATTGTTGAACCTGAAGAACAGGCAGTAGCACAAGCGAAGCAGTTGCTCGCACGGGTACAGCAAACAGAGCCAGTGAGCTTGTCGCAAGAAGCGATAATAGAGTTAATTGAAACGATTGTGGTTTATAAATTTCCGCAATTGAGTCGGCAGGAGATTGCAGCAATGTTTGGATTGAGTGAATTGAGGCAGACACGAGTCTATCAGGAAGCGCTGGAGGAAGGAAGGCAGCGAGAGGGAGTCGCGCTGGTTCTCCGTCAGCTCAATCGTCGAGTTGGGGTAATGAGTCCAGAACTCCAAGCAAAAGTTGAAGCGCTATCGCTGGAGCAAGTGGAGGCATTGGCAGAGGCGTTGTTGGATTTTTCTGGAGTGGAGGAGTTGGTGAGTTGGTTGGATAGGCAGGGTGAGCATCCTCCAGTGGCTTGATAAAATTTAGCCCGGAGTTTAAACTCCGGGCTAATAGCTTAAGTCCACTGAAGTGGACTGGAAATTTTACCGAGTTCTATGCAAGAGGACTTTTGCTACTTGCAGTGGGAGTTTGAGCAGACTAATCGTCAGCTTGATCATTTTGACCTTTCATCAATAAGTACATAGTCACTGCTGCGATAGCCGTTGCTAAGAGTAATGGCGACTGTGAAAGTGTTGTAAAAATCACAATCAGTTCCAGGATTATTTTTAGCTCATCAAGCATTTCCATGAATTCATCCGTGTAAATTTTCTATTTGGATTATGCTCATTACGCAGATACGCACGGCAATGGGTATCCATTAGCGAATATCTACACACGGATGAAGCGGGCGTTATAATAGCTGCTATATCTTTACTACTATGAATCGTAATCAGTTCGACGAAGCTCTAAAAAAATTGGACAGCGCACCTGTTACAAAAAAGGTGTTGCGTCTAGTATTGGCTAGTGATACCAATGCTGAGATTGCTCAGTCTAGAGGTAAATCGGAAGGAACTATCCGTAAGCAAGTCTCAAATCTTTATGAAAGATTTGGTATTGCCAGACAGTTCACCGATGATCCTAACTTCCAGCGACGTGAGTTAAAAACTCTTTTCGAGAAGTACAAACCTGAATGGTTATCAGAGAAGGCGATCGCTAAACCTAACCAAGAATCAGTAGAAACCTACGCGGGTTCAGGGAAGAATTTAATGTCATTAGCTACCAGTATGCTGGAGCAACTTAGTTTTGACGAAAAGTTTAAGAAAAATATAACCTCTTCATATACTGGGTATCGACTCAAGAACCCTGGAGCAAGAGCTAAAAAATATCTACTTGTTTTAGCCCAACGAAAAGAGGGTCTATGTATTTCTGTATCCAAAGATGTTTTAGAGCCACATATATTGTGTCTAAAATATTATGAAGATGCAGCTCCTGATATTATCTTAGGTAAATTTTGGATTATACCTAGTAAAGAAGATATATTCTTGGCATCAATGCAAACACACTATCCCACCCTTTTAGATGGTGAAGTTACAGGTTCGTTTACACTAAATGAAGGAGCTTTTCTTTTTCATCATAATATTGATATCGACAACAGCATTGATTTTATTGAATCTCCTGAAGAATTTGAGGTCAATAGTTTAGGGAGCCACAATTGCTATCTTGTCATTAACGAGGATCAACTCTTTCCTGACACTTTACAAGTGTGTATTACCTCTAGAGAAATTCTAGAAGAGTTTATTCGTTACTTTGGAGAAAATTTAATGGAGAACTAGTAAGATTTTTTGGAATGTAATCACTAACTATTCACTATTTAATTACTCTCTCGGCGGTGCCAAATCATCAGGTAAATCTTCGATAGTCCAGCATAATACTCGACAGAGTGCTTTTACCTGCGGCAGAGTTAACGTAGCTTCCTTGTACCGTCCTGTCTCCCAGTTGCTAACTGTCTGCACAGACACATCGACAGCCATAGCAACATCCCTTTGAGTTAGACCAAACTCATCTCTACGCTGCTTCAGGGGAGACTCTTGCTCTTGCCGTTGTTCTTCTGTCATGTTCACACAAACTATCAGATGTTTTAATCACCATAACCGTCAGGAACACCAGTGACATCTATACCTAAAGCACTACAGACAGTCTGAATTGAAACTCCTAGCTCACGAGCCAAAGCAACTGCCCGATCCACTCGTGGCAGTTTGACCCCATTTTCCCAGTCGTAAATCTGGCGCTCAGAAACTCCCATACGGTTTCCAAGTTCAGCTCGGGTAAGTCCCGCAGCTTCTCTGAATAGTCTTAATTGAGATTTCCCTTCGTTTGAATCAGTCATAGCGGAACTAAAATATTCGTCCTTTGTAAGGGTTAGATTTCAAGCAATCTATGTCTGAAGAGATGATTGCTGAACTTGTTTCAACATCTTGATTTTTATAAAATGCGATCGCAGTACCATGGTGGGCATGATAATAAAATCCACGTTACTAAATCGATAGATATTTAGATTGATGGATAAATTAATTGTTGCAAAACGCTGGAATCGCGCGACTTTATTGCATTGATCCATGACTGGATTGAACGTCCAGTATGTATTGAGTTTAAAATATTAGTTTTAAAAGTTTCCAAACTCGGCAAACTAATTCTATCAACCTTAGCAAAATTGGTATCAAGACGGTAGGGAAAACTGCCAGTCAGTTGACGGATACGTTTTTGATAATCTGGATCAGGACGATATTGCTGTGCCTGATGTCCCCAGTCTTGAACTAAGAGCATCGCTTGGTTGAATTGCTCCACTGTTCCTTGAAATTTATAGCCATGGCAGTTTGTTTGTTGAAGATTGCGAGTACGTAAACGGGTATCTTCTGGTTCCATGACTACATAGGAGAGGGGATTATGATAATGATTGTCACGGGTTTTAGCAATCTCAATAGCATCTCCTACCCAAATGTCAACAATTTTGGGTTGACCAGCGAGAATATATTCCAGCATCCAGCAGACTATCACGACTTTTACTTGATTGGCTGAAAAGTGAGTTTGGCTATCCCGAAATCGAGCTGTTATTTCAGTGGATAATGGGAACCAAGTCTTAATCTCAATCCCAGGTTGTATATCGGGTATACCATTGAGAATTAGATCAGGAAAACCAGGATCTTGTCGTATCCACTGATAATTCTCTTCCCAGGTTCCTGCCTCATTCAAGTGTCGGGTGATAGCATATTCTAAGAGATTGCCAATGATCGGTGATAGTTTACTAACAATTTTGGATAGCTCTATAGCTCCCTGAATATCCCTAGGTCTTGAGACGGTAAGAACATCTATGGTATGCCCTCTCAAGCTGAGTAAATTAGCTGTAGCAATTTCCAGAGCTTCCTGATAACGCATTACCGCTCTATTTCCTGTAACCTGATTTCAAGATTTTGAATAAAGTCACTCAAAGAAATTCCAATAGCTTGACAAAATGCACGGAGTTCCAAAATATCTATACGTCTTTCACCCCGTTCACATTTACTTACAAATGACTGAGTTTGCTGGAGGCATTGGGCAATTTCGACTTGTGTCAATCCTGCGGCTTTCCTAGCTGAGCGGAGGTGACTCAGAAATAAGGCGTATTCTTTTGTACAAATCGACTTTTCCATCTAAGTTGACCTCCCCACTTAATGATATAGTCGATTTTAGAATAGTCCAAAATCGACTATTAACAGGGGTGTTATGGTGAAACTTGAGCAAAGGACAACGAATTGTGACTGATATAGGGTATGGTACAGACAACTCAGGACAGCTTAATCATCGGTGCAATAAGCCATCAGAACTCACTTCCCCAACCTCTACCACCGTTATCGATTCGGTACAACTTGAACAGGCTGATGTGTTAACCCGTTATTGGGCTTGGCAAGCGCCAACAGTTATCATCTCAGATGGTGCTTATGGATTAGGACTTTTCCCCGGTGATCCACCAACACCAACGGATTTAGCCGATTGGTATGCACCTCACATTAAAGCTTGGTCGCGCTATTCTTTACCAGAGACAACATTGTGGTTTTGGTGTAGTGAAATTGGCTGGGCTACTGTTCATCCCATTTTGGTCAAGGAAGGTTGGCAATACCGTTCGGTAAATGTTTGGGATAAAGGTGTTGCCCATATTGCGGGTAATGTGAATAGTAAAACAATACGGCGTTTTCCGATTGTGACTGAAGTGTGCGTCCATTATGTGCGAGAGGTGCAACTTCAGACGGGTGATGGTTATCAATTACCGATGCAGCAATGGCTACGTCATGAGTGGCTTCGGACTGGGCTTCCTTTGAGTAAAACGAACGAAGCGTGTGGAGTCAAAAACGCGGCGACTCGTAAATATTTTACCAAAGATCATTTATGGTATTTTCCTCCACCTGATATGATGGAACGGATTGTCACTTATGCTAATCGCTATGGTAAACCGACCCAAATTCCTTACTTTTCAATTGAGGGTCAATCACCAGTGACAGCGAAAAAATGGTCAAAAATGCGAGCGAAATGGCATCATATTCACGGGATTACTAATGTTTGGTCAGAACCTGCAGTTCGAGGTAAGGAACGCCTGAAAAATCGGCAGTCAAAATGTCTTCATGGAAACCAGAAACCTTTACGTCTAATTGAACTAATTATTCTGGCGACTAGCGATTCTGGCGATGTGGTGTGGGAACCGTTTGGCGGAATGTGTTCAGCTGCCGTAGTGTCGTTACGAAAGGATCGGCGGTGCTACAGTGCAGAAATTCATCCTGATTACTATCAACTGGCGAAAGCACGGCTGGAGAAAGAGTACGAGCAAATTAATTCATTTCTGTTTCCGGAATTTCTCTAAGACTGGTAAGCGATAGTTTCTCTTATTGCTCACATCACTCTAGAAGCCAATTAAACAACTCTACCACAGTCAGATTAAAGTCTTTAGCAAATTCTGGAACGGGTAAACGTGCTTTTGGTTGATCAAAAACATCCGTTGGTCGATCTGAACGATAAACAAAGACTGACTGCTCCTCTGGATCAATGAGCCATCCCATCTTGCTATCGTACTTCAAACAATGCAGAATATTCTTGGTAACTTTGGTCTGGCTTTGGTCAGGCGAGAGAATTTCAATCGTCCAATCCGGCGCGATCGCAAAAACATTCGCTACCCTACCATTCTCCTGTCGGGGAATCCTCTCCCAAGTAAACACAGCAATATCCGGCACAATTGAACGTCCGCCAAATGTACACCGAAGTTCAGAAAACGCCCGGGCAATCCGCTTTGATCTGAGGGCGGCGTTAATGGCGGGGGCTAACTCAGTTTGAATGGCGCTATGTTCTCCTTGAGGCATCGGCTTTTGGATAATTTTCCCGTCAATATACTCGCTCGCAGGTTCTGTTTCTGGCTGTTCGAGAAACTCCTCCAATGTCAGGATTTTAGTCGGTGTTTGTACCATTAAGTATCAAGCCCATAACGATTAAGGGCGGGTTTTGTTGAACAGTTATCGGCGGGGTAAGCGCATTTTAGTCCCTAAACCCGCCCCTACAATTGATAGACGTGCCATGATATGTCTCTACACGATTTAATCTGTCTATTACCTTATGCTAAATTCAGAACGGGCCACGTCACCGCCCCCACAATCCCATCCGCCGTCATCCCCTTTGAGCGCTGAAACGCAATAACCGCAGCTTTAGTCTTGGCACCATAAATCCCATCAGCAGGACCAGGATCAAAGCCTTTTTGCTGCAAAAGCTCTTGGGCTTGCTTCACTTCTGGACCCACGGAACCTTCCTGGAGGGGTAAAAAAGGGTCTGACGGTTGATTGCGCCATTTTTGGGAAAACTCCACCAATGTCGCCTGAGGCAGTTGTGCTTGTAACCACTGAATAGCTTGGGTTTGGTGAGGCAGTTCCCGATAATACTTATAGGTATCGAGGAGTTGAACTTGGGTGAAAGGGGTTTGTGAACCCAACGGTGTACTTCCCCCCGGTGTTGTATCCGGTGCTGTCGGAGTACCGCTATCAGTATCAGTCGGTGGCTCTGGAGATTTAGAGACTCGTTCTAATACCTTCCACGTTGCTGGTCCAACTAAGCCATCGGCATCTAACCCGTGAAACTTTTGAAAGGAAATCACTGCATCTTCAGTCCCTTCACCAAAAATACCATCAATCGGACCCGCCTTAAAGCCTTGGGCGTTGAGAATTTGCTGGAGTTCCTTCACTCTTGGTCCAGTGTCCCCTTCCCGCAACACTTCAATGAAAGAGGTTCCGAGTCGCTGACGCACGTCTTGGCGCAAGCGAGGTAATTGATTGTATAGCCAATCCCCAGGACATTGAGTGGGTGAAAAGTCCCGATGTCCGCGAATATTGTCGGGACTAATCTTAGTGGTTGAGCAAATCGAGGCGCACAATTCAACCAGACTATCCCACTGTTTGGCATTCATTTGATAGGTGGTAAACGTCCCTTCATTTTCAATACCGGGTGATTCATTCCCTTTATTACTACCCGCATGGGATGAACGGATACTGCGCCCTCGTTTAATTGCATTCAGACTTCCATGTCTGCCTTCTAGCAAATATCCGCCCGTCGTGTTCAAAAAATTGTGACCCGAATCAATCCAGCCAAAGCCATCTACATGGGCAGTTTGAATGCTGCGGGTGAAGGTTTTGGCTCCTGTCAATGTGCCTCTCGATACATCATTAGGGGGGTTAGGAGTTGCCGTATGATGAATGATAATATATTGCGGTCGCGTTTCTCCTGCCCACTGTCTTGGGGGTCTGGCGTCCCATTCCTTGGTAGAAATAACACTAGCCGTAAATGCCATACCGATTGTCTCCCTCCATTCAATGTGACTTACCCATCGCGGTCTGTTCCTTCATTCGTTCTGATTCTACCTAATTCCTGTTCAGTAGAATGCGTCATCTTTTGTTGATATTTGCTATTCTACATTCGGGTTTACTACCACCGAACGCAAAATGACACCGACACGGAACACTGTATCCTTACCTGAAATCCAACTGTCTTATCTAGAGTGGAATCAAGGTTCTGAACCCTTGCTACTGCTCCATGGTTTAGCGGATCAGGCTTTAGTGTGGTCGAGTTTAGCCGAGTATCTGACTGAGAGCTATCATATCATCGCTCCCGATATGCGGGGTCATGGGGAAAGTAGTAAGCCTGAAGACGATTATACCTTTGCCAGTGCGATCGCGGACTTGGAAGCCCTGATGGATCACTTGGGATGGTCATCAGCCCATATTATCGGGCATTCCTGGACAGGAAAATTAGCCCCAATTTGGGCAAAACAGCATCCAGAACGGTTCCGCAGCATGATTTTGGTTGATCCGATTTTTATCTGGAAAATGCCTAGTCTGCTCAAGGTTACATTCCCTTTGTTATACCGGGTTTTACCGTTTCTTAAAGGAATGGGTCCGTTTGAGAGTTATGAAGACGCTGAACAGAAAGTGCGTCAGTTAAGTCAATATCAAGATTGGACGCCATTACAGCAGCAAGTTTTTCAAGCCAGTATCGAACAGAAACCGGATGGTTCTTGGGGGAGTAAGTTTACCGTTGCTGCCCGTGATGGTACGTTTGAAGATGTGATGCTCGTCGCCGGATTAACGGTTCCGATTCATATCCCCACCCTGTTTGTGCAACCGGAAAAAGGGGTGAATCGCCAAGACTGGCAACTGAAACCCTATAAAACCTATTTGAAAAATTTACAAGTTTGTCAGGTTCCTGGTAATCATTGGCCCTTTTTAGTCGCGCCAGCAGAATTTAACCGAACGGTAGAAGCGTTTTTAGAGCAACATAGAGAAGCTACCGCTGAACCCGGATGATCTTCATAGGTTTAATTGATTGACAAGCTTAAGCTGTCATGCATTTAAATTGGGTATTAGTAGCGAGCAAGATGCAAAGCCTGCGGCATGGCTTCGCTTAACGCATTACAACAATTTTGCCATTATTGACATTAAGAAGGTTTAAATGCCGAACAGCTTAACCCGGTCTACCCATCATAACCTGCGCTCTCATTCACGATACATTCTTAATGAGAGTCACAAACTGCCAACATGACAAAACCTGCTCACTTGATGATTAAATCCCTGTATCAAGCAATCAACCGCAGGGATATTTCCGCCGCTATAGACTGCATCGATGATGAGTGCGTCTATGAGGATCTTAACTTTCCCCAACCCTTTCGCGGGAAAGCCGCCGTTCAGCAGCTTTTTGAAGAATCCTTTCGAGGTGTACCCGATGACTTACTCTTTATTATTGATGATATTACAACCGCAGATTCATCTTCCACGGGTGTCCTTTGGCATGTTGAACTGGATGGTATTCCCTTTCCCAATGGACGAGGAGTTAGCTTTTATCGCTTGTCTGAAACCACGGGTAAGTTAATTTTCGCCCGTGATGTGGTTGAACCGCCAATTAAACCCGGTAAAGTTGCATTCTGGATTATTCGGTTGGTTACTCCTCTGGTACGACGATTACTTAAACGCCAGCCAGAAACCAGTGCTACGGCTAAATCAGAACAACCTCAGCCATGGGTTGCGATCGCGTTGGCACTGGTGGCTATACTCTATACTTATGTCCTCTTGCTTTCTCCACCCAATCAGCTTGTTCCTGGAGAACCAATTTGGGCAATTCAACCCGAAACCTTACAGGAAATTCTGGATGAGTCGCTCAATTTCTTCTTGATCTTACCGATTCTCAATGGGGTGGGTATTCATGTCATAGAATCCCCGACGGTTCACCCTACCCTAGAAGCACTTTTCAACTTTGCCGAAGCCTGGATATTTATGTTCCTACCCTTACTGTTAATGGATAAAAGGGGACGCCATTTACCTAAGGTTTTAATGTGGAGTGTAGCAATGTTCCTGACGAATGTTATTCTTACGCCTTATATGGCGCTGCGTTATACCGTTCCCCCTCCTCAAGAAAAGGATGAACCTGAACAAGGCTGGTTAGCTCGTCTTTTCGGATGGATAGGGCTGATTGTGGGTACTCTAGCTATTGTATGGGGTTTTGTGGGAAGACCGGAGTTTGGAGATTTAGCACAGAGGGCGCACTATTTTAGAGAACTGCTAATGAGTAACCGTGTAACTATCGCATTTTGTGTTGATTTGGTGCTGTTTTCCATTTTCCAGGGTGTACTGTTAACCGCCATCATTCCCTCTAATAAAAAAGGGCGCTGGCTGCGATATGTTCCCTTCTGGGGATTGGCGGTTTGGCTGATTATCTGATTAGTGATTTGTCATTTGTCCTTTGTCATTTGTCCTTTGTCCCAGGTTTTATGCCAATCATTTAACTTGCTTAAAGCACAAAACGTGTCAAAATAGATAGATGTAACGAAAGATGAATTTAAACCGATGGGAGAACAACTGAGTCAAGTCCTAGAACCTATCGCGGCGTGGTTTCGCACGTTAGGCGTTCCTGAACCGATTGTTCACTGGGGACATCCTGTCATGATGGGAATCGTGATATTTGTTCTCGGTAGTTTTGTCGCGTATATGGGATGGCGTAGTCGGTTGACGAAGGATGGGGAAGTGGCGGCGAAAAGTCGTGCATCTCACCGTCAGCTTGCACCGTTAATGTACCTGTTTATTGCGTTGGGATATACCGGAGGCGTTCTTTCCCTGGTGATGTAGCATAAACCTATCTTTGAAAGTCCGCATTTTTGGACAGGTTCTTCTGCCGTCATTTTGTTAGGAATTAACGCGGTGATGACGTTTGGTTTTGGGGGTGAAAAGAAGGAATCGTTTCGTACTGCTCATGCTTATTTGGGTAGTACAATCATGATCCTGCTCGTTGTTCATGTTGTCCTTGGTCTAAAACTGGGTTTTTCAATTTAAAACCTTAATGTCAACAACTGCAAAATCGTTGTAATGCGTTAAGCGAAGCCATGCCGCAGGCTTTGCATCTTGCTCGCTACCCATGTCAACAACTCAATGGTGCAACTACAGTTAATGACGATCGCCTTCCATAATAGTCCTAATTGCCAAATCCAGCAGTTCAATCGCTTCATTTTCATAATGATAGGTTTTAAACTTTTGTCCAGGTTCTATCACTTCTGGACGCTTGGAGGGGCGGCGATTATAGCGAGATTGATAAAGCTGGAGCGCCAACGATCCAATCGAAGTCTTTTGCCCTTTGGTAGCATCAATGTTGAGTTCACGGAGTCGCATCGCCACGCTAACAAATCGTTGATTTGGCGATGCTGGAGACTGGGTAGTTCTCACCTGATTCAGTGCATCCATTAAGCTTTGATCAGATTCAGATAGGAGTAAAGGCAACTGAGTATATCGACGCATTGGTCTATCAATACTAACAGCATACCTTAACGTTCCTGGTCTACCCACCGCGATAAATCCACCGTAGCTGGTACGAGTCATTGTAGTGTAGAGAAGCTGACGAGAAAGCATCCGGTGGTTTGAAGGTGACAGAGGCATAATCACATACTGGAATTCACTACCTTGAGCCTTATGGCAAGTTAGGCAAAACGAATGCATAATCTGCTCAAAAATGCCGGGTACATAATCAACAACCGCGCCGCCTTCAAATGCAACCTTAACCCGTTCTGGCTTGGACTTGGTATCAACCTCAATCACCCAACCCCCCTCGCCATTCATCACCGCCGGGATTGTATCATATCTATTCTTCAATTGAATCACGCGATCGCCAACTCGATACACCACGTCTCCAGTTTTGACTTCTGGCTGTTCTGGTTGTTTCGGGTTAAACAGAGGCTGCAATCGTTGATTTAAAGCGTGAACTCCAACTACCCCTTTCTTTTGAGGAGCAAGAACCATCACCTGATTTTTTAAGTCAACCTGATCACGCTGCATCTGTGCCACTAGCTCAACAATGGTATCGGCAATTTCTTCAGGGGTGTGGCGACAGAGTATGGCACAATCAGAAACCTGTTGCCATTGTTGAGGCGAGTAAAACTTTTCCAAATCAGGAACCACGCCACGAATGACATCTTCTGCTGCATAGATAATCGGACTTTCTTGCCGTTGGCGGTAAATCTTTTTCAGGCGAGAACAGGGTACAACTTCAGATATCAGTAAGTCGCGCAGCACCATTCCCGCGCCTACACTAGGGAGCTGATTATGATCCCCAACCAACACGATTCTCGTATGGGGTTCTAAGGCTTTTAAGAGAGAATTAAACAGGAAAATATCGACCATACTAAATTCGTCGATAATTAACCAGTCAATCGGCAAGGGGTTATCCTGATTAAACTCAAACTTTTGACCATACCCTCGCCACTGAAGTAGACGATGAATTGTTTGAGCATCTAACCCGGTGGCGTTCTTCATTCTTGTCGCCGCCTTGCCGGTAGGTGCCGCTAAAGCTACATTGAATCTACACTCCGTTAGCCAATCGATCAAATACTTCAAAATATGCGTTTTCCCTCGCCCAGCCCCCCCCGTAATAATGCTAATTGGTTGGGCATAAGACTTTAACAGTGCCTGTCGCTGTTCTAGATCAAGCACCCCAGACTCCCGCCATGCTTCTGCGTCTCGTTCTTGTAACCAATACTCTAACCGCTCGATAGGCAGTTTCTTGCGAGAGGAAAAATACAGAATCAATTGGGCAACATTAACCTCCGCCCGATAAATTGGTTTTAAATAGAGCGACTCTGATAACCGTCCCTCCACTACAATTTTTTTGGTGAGCGCATTCTCTAATACCTGATTAAGTAACTGGGAATTTGGTGTATGTCCGGGACAACTCAATAACCCTAGGGCTGCTTCGATAAGTTCGGAGCTGGGGAGGAAACAATGCCCCTGATTTCTGGCATCTTGTAAAGTTTGAATGATCCCTTGCTCATAGCGCAGAGGACTATCAGGAGGCATCCCCAACTTTAGCGCTAAACTGTCAGCTATCTTAAATCCAATGCCGTCAAGATGATCAATAATCTGATAAGGGTTGGTGTTGAGGACAGAGGCTGTACGCTGATCATAGTAGTCCGTCAGTTTTAGGGTTAACCCCAAAGATATTCCCATCCCCAGCAACCAAGCTTGAGTCCCTCGGACTGGGTTGCTCTTGCTTTTCTCCCAAGCTGAGAGGATGGCATCAATCCGATATTGGGATAACCCAGGAATTAGTTTGAGTCGTTGGGGTGAGAACTCCAGAACCTCAAGGGTATCCGAGCCAAAATATGCCGCTAGCAAAGCGGCTGTCTTCTTGCCAATGCCATGAAATATGCCACTGGCAAGATACTGTTCGATTTCTGCTTGCTCTAGCCTGGGCAAGTGATCGTTGTTGTCTGTCGGGAAAGCCATCTTGAAATGTCGGTAAGGGGACTCCCGTTATAGGTAAGGGGGACGCATCGCAGCCGTAGGCAAGTACCCCCGAACCCTTAACGGGAGAGGAATTACCGACCAACACTTGACTGAGCGAAGCGAATCCGCTAAAGTAACGGGCATATAGCGGAACCCGATTATGTGGTTGACTCAAACAGTTAGACTCAAGCTCAGCAAATCTCAAAAAGAGATATTGGCAAATCTGTGTCATTTGTCCAAAAACTTGTTTAATGTTGGATTGTATATGATTCGTCAATATTTCTTTCAAGAAGGAAAATACTTGAGCTATGAATCTAACTATCATTTTTGTAAAGAGAATGAAAATTATCAACTCTTGGCAACCGATTGTGGTCAACAGACATTGAAATATGTAGATAGATGCTTTAAGGCATTTTTTAAGTTGCTCTCGATCAAAAAAGAAGGGGTGTATCAAGAAAAGATTAATTTGCCTAGATATTTGCCAAAAGATGGTTTCTTCCCTTTGATTATTCCGATTAGAAAGCGTCATAATTTTGCTAAAGATGAATGGAGGTTTAAGATTCCAACATCTCGCAAATATGCTAGAGAAAATGGCTCTATCTACATCACAATTCCTGATAATATTAGAGAGTATCGAATCAAGGAAATCCGAATATTGCCAAAACAAAAAGGTAAGTTTTTGGATGCTGCATTTGTTTACGAATTGAACGATGAACAGATAACTGTTAGCGAGAAACAAGCAATTTCTATTGACTTGGGACTCAATAATTTGGCTACGAGCTTAACGGTGGGAGTCGTCAATGACATGATTGATTGCTCCCTGAACAGGTGAACAAGAAATCCCAAATTGTATAGCCTATCCGTTATTGTACAATGCAGGTGCAACAGGTCAGGCTCTATTAGTCGGATTAACTTGGCAGCACTAAAAATGGGAATAAGCGAAACTATAATAAAGTAATTCTTAAACAGTTATTCCGTGTCAATAATTTGATATCACACCACAGAAAGAAAGACCAGTGGAACCCTTGTAGGGGCGACCCGCTTGCATAAAGAAACAATTCCAGTCCACTCAATGGGGTCGGGTCGCCCATGACTAGCACCCCGATATAAAGGCTGCGGTTTTCGTGGTTCAAGCATTGGGCTGGTTCCTAGTGACAATTCAGTTCTTGTAGGTTGGGTTTCGCGATCGCGAAACCCAAGATGATTCAGATTCGTTGTCACACTGGCGGGTAAACCTCCAGGTGCGATAAGCTGCAATCCCCGTTTTCCGCCAATCGCGGAGAAGTCTTGGGTAATTAACGCAATTTGTGCTTGTCGTAGGGCTTCGGCTTTGATGATGGTGTTAGTATTTAACGTGGTATAAAAGGTATTCATCAACGCTTGCGTCCCACCATCATCAACAGACCACAAAGACGCGATCGCACACCATCTCTCTACCCCGCTTAACCTTGAGCAACAGGGGTTTACAGGCTGTCGGCTAAAGGCACAAAAAGCCACTAAAGTGGCTACTACAAACAGGCTACTACAAACAGCGCGATCGCACGTTTCCTTTAACGCCAATCCTCCCAATCTTGATTAAAAATCGACGTATCCGGAAACGCCGTCGGATTATTATTCCCCTCTAACCGCCGCCGCAACACCTGCAACTGCGGATCATGGGGCGGAAGTCCATCCACCAATTCAAACGGCGCAATCCCCTTCTCCAACGCAAACGCCGCCGTCGTTCCCGCCCCTGCACCTACTGACCATTCAAAGGAATGCACCCGATACGCCGCCGCCGCAATATGACTCGTAGCAATACTTTTCCCCGCCACTAACAGATTATCAATCTTTTGCGGAATCATCGCCCGCAGGGGAATTTGAAACGGATAGGCTTGACCCGCCCCTTGACGTTCCCCCTCTCGTTCCGTATTTCCTGGCGCTTCTGGGGGAGAGAAACTCATGCAGGGGTGAAAATCGATCGCGTAATGTCCAATTCCCATAGAATCGGGATAAATCGTCGAACGAGTGCGTCGATTTACCTCATCCGGTGATACCTCACCCTGAATCACCGAAATCGCTTCTCGTCCTGCTAAAGCTGTCCATAATTGGCGATACATTTTGGGGGATAAAGTTTGACGGTAATAATCCTCCCGGTAATTGCGGCGAGACATATCAATTTCCCAAATTGTAAACCCCTCTGGATACCCATAAGCAGGGCGTCCGATAATTCGCCGTCCTTCCCGCATATAAGGATACTTAGATAACCCATGTACCGTTCCCATGGGAGACTTCTTACCCGATAAATAGCGGTAACTAGGATGGGGTTCCTTCACTCCATCACCCAGTTGGGAATCCGTCGTTCCTGCGACTAACCAATAGAAATACCCCAGGGAGAGTTCCTCCGCCTTGCGTAAACTCTCGGTTCGCAAACCACCCATCCAGCCTCCCGGCGCTAACTGTCCCGTCGCTTGTAATTGGTCACGGGTATAGACTAAGTTATCCACCTCAGTACCCGGACGATAATCATTCCCCCAAGTCCAGTTTTGCATCGAGATATCCCCAACGGTAGGTGCGGTAAACGAAATTCCGCCAAATTTCTCCGGTTCACCTTTTTTAGGACTCCAGATTCGCCGATAGGTAAACACTAAGTCAAAGTCGGCTAATCGGGGTAATTCATAACTGTAATAAGGTTCATATTGGGGATAAAAGGGCGGCATTTCATGGTCTTGAGATTCCTTGGTGGCTTCCATCGCAAAGGTGTAGGTAAACCCCTGAGTGCAATAAGGATTCCCGGTGACACTGGAAGATGAGGGTTCCAGATGAGAACGGGGGTCAATTCCTAAGCGGTAAGGGACATCCGCTAAGCCAATTAGTTCTCCCGTTTCTGTGGCTTCCACAACGTACCAATCTGGGGCATTTCCCGGTGATGGGTTGGGAGGAACGAAACGGATAATCGTTTTGTCAAAGCGGGGGGAATCTGTGTACTGATACCAATCTTCAATGGTTTGGGAAAGGGGAAACGTATTTAAGGGGAGTGCATCCAAGGCTGGTTGATGTTGAATTGCGATCGCACTTTTAATCAAGTTCCCGGTAGGATTATAGTCGAGTTCCTTAATTACCGTGGAGGGAAACCACTTCAGTGTCCCTTTCCCCCGTTTGGCTGCATCCCGCAACATATCCAAGAGGATATCGTGGGCGTCGCGGGGAATGAAACAGGATTCACTCACCCAACAATCCCCCGGATTCAGTTCCCTATATTTGCGTCTAATCCGTTCCCGCAATTCCAAATAACCGCGAGAATAGAAAAGGCGCGATCGCTGAGTCGGGCGTTCATCCAGTGCAGAGGTACCCTGGGACGAAATCTGTCCTCCTACCCAGTCGGTAATCTCCGTCAAGCAAACCGTTCGTCCCGCGAGTAACCCTTCATAGGCTGTCGCCGCACCCGCTAATCCACCGCCAACCACCAAGATTTCACAGGTGACAGTATCATCGGGAGTGCCATCGGAAACGCTACGGGATACTGGGACAAAGGATAATAGCGAAATCAGGCTAAACGAGAAGCAAACAAGAGATTTTCCGGCAGATACACGTCGAGAAGGCTTCATAAGAGTTAAAATGCAGTGCGTATCAGATGTTACGACAGATGCCTTGACGTTGCCATCACCCGATAAGTTCATCCCCGCGATCGCATCCTTTTGTAGTATACTTGTAGTATATTGGTTTTATTTAGCGCTAGAGGCGCAGGTTTATGCCTTACGAACAACTGAAACTGTCCACAGATAAGCCCGTTTTATCCTGGGCGAATCATGATTTAGGTCATGAGGAAACCAAGATGGCAAAAAACGTGGCATCCTTACCTTTTGTGTTTAAACATGTGGCGTTGATGCCAGATGTTCACCTAGGCAAAGGGGCATTAGTGGGGTCTGTTCTTGCCACCAAAGACGCCGTAATTCCGGCGGCGGTAGGAGTCGATATTGGCTGTGGAATGGCAGCGATTAAAACCCCATTTGTGGCAGAACAACTTGAGGGCAAACTCAAGAAAATTCGCTTAGATATTGAAGCCGCCATTCCTCTGGGATTTAACCAAAATAAAGAGGTAGAAAAAGATGCCAGCAATTGGCAAGGCTGGACGCATTTTAAAGACTTACATCGCGGTGTGCAGGATGTGCAAGGAAAAGCGATGAAGCAGTTGGGTTCTCTGGGTGGTGGAAATCACTTTATTGAACTGTGCCTCGATACGGATAATTCCGTATGGTTAATGCTTCATTCCGGTTCTCGTAATATCGGCAATCGCTTGGCGCAATGTCACATTAGCACCGCGAAGGAATTAGCGAAACTGGCAGAAAACCGCTTACCTGATCCGGATTTAGCTTACTTTATTGCTGGAACTCCAGAATTTGCCGCCTACTGGCGAGATTTACAATGGGCGCAAAATTATGCCCGTTACAATCGCGATGTAATGATGGCGCGTTTTAAGCGAATTGTGGAAAAATATTTGGCGGGAGGTAAGCCAATCAAGCCATTGTTAGAGGTGAATTGCCATCACAATTATGCCGAGAAAGAAGTCCATTTTGGGGAAGATGTGTACGTCACGCGCAAGGGTGCAGTACGGGCGCGTGAGGAAGATTACGGGATTATACCAGGTTCGATGGGGGCAAAGTCGTTTATTGTCAAGGGGAAAGGGAATCATGAAAGTTATTGCAGTTGTTCCCATGGCGCAGGGCGTTTAATGTCTCGGAAAAAGGCAAAGAAACAGTTTTCCCTAGATGATTTGGTGACACAGACTCAAGGAGTTGAATGTCGCAAAGATGGTGGGGTTTTGGATGAGATTCCCGGCGCTTATAAACCGATTGATGAAGTGATGAATAATCAAGCAGATTTGGTGGAGGTGGTGGCGACGCTAAAGCAGGTGGTTTGCGTGAAAGGTTGATTTGTAGGGTGGGCATTGCCCACCTTATTTGTTGATACCAAATTCGCTTTTATAACCTCCCCTTAGATTGGGTGACTAGCAGTATAGCTTGGGATAAACTTCCCTAACCTAAAGCTTACAGTAGAAATATTTTAAGCAATTTCAGCTCACATCTTGCACCATTATAAACAAGCCAAATTGTAGGGTGCGTTACGCTTCGCTAACGCACCGTTGCTCAAGTCGGGCTTGCTGCACACGCCTGAAACCCTTACAAATAAAGCGTTATGGGATGATTAAAGGTGCATCAGGTGCAAGGTGTTGAAACCCATAAGCTGGAAATCCTGGTATTTTTCGAGGATGCTTAAGCAGAATCTCCCCCCAACAGGGGGTTGAAACTGTTCCCTGTTCCCTGTTTCCTGTTCCCTCCCCTCACCCCCAAACTTATTCAGCAGACCCCAAGTACTTATCTATAATTGAAGTCAGGATTCAGGTAAGAGTGGGGATGACAATTCAGTCTCAAACACTTTAGTTGTTAGCTCTCGAATAACTGGTAAATGTGTTAGTATAAAAACTATATTAACACGACTCTACTATGATTTTGAGCTACGTTTACAAACTGCGTCCATCTGGCAGCCAGTCTGCCAAGATGCAGTCTTGGCTCGATATGCTCAGAAGTACCTACAACTGGTGTTTAGCTGACCGAATTGAAACCTATCATCAGCAGTTTATCCAGGGAGCCTATTGTAGTTTAAAGACTCAAGCCGAAGCTTACCCTTTAACCTGCTGCATCGTTAAAAATGGTGCGACGGGTAATCCCTGGCAAAATAGCGGCAAAAAACGCAATGCTGGCACAATTCAGGATGCCGCACTGGTAGACCTTAAAACTGCCCGTCCTTGGTATAAATCAATCGACTCGGACGTATTGCAACGCAATATTGCTCGGTTAAACACTGCCTATAAAAATTTCTTTGATGGGCGAGGTTTTCCGGCATTTAAAAACCGCAGTAACTTCCGGTCGTTTGAGTATAAGCCGGGTCGGGTTAAGTTCAAAGGGAGCAAGGTCTATCTGCCTAAAATCGGTTGGATGCGCTTTTTCAATTCCCGCTCCATCCCTGATGGATTTGCTATTAGGAGTGTAACGATTCGCCGCAGAACTGATGGATGGTTCATAAGTGTGCGCTTGGAGGACAAGTCAGTCCCAATGGCTACCCCTCGACCAACATCCGAAGTAAAAACGGCGGTTGGGCTGGACATGGGTTTAACCAAGTTGGTGCATTGCTCAGATGGGAGTGATATTCCCAACCCCAGGTTTGCCACTAACCAGAAGACTAAGCGGACTCTCTCGATTCGCCAACGGCGTGTCAGCCGGACTAAGAAAGGCTCTGCTAACCGTAAGAAACGAGCTGCTGAGGTAGCCAAGCTACACAGTAAAGTCAGGAAGCGCAGAAATGCCTACCAGTGGCAGGTTGCCAATAAACTGGTCAAAAAAGCCGATGCCGTTGTAGTAGAAGATCTCAACATTCAAGGAATGGTTAGGCGGTGTAAACCTAAGCCAGACGAAAAAACCGGACGCTTCTTGGCTAATGGTCAATCAGCTAAACGGGGTTTAAATCGCTCCATCCTAGATGCTTCCTGGGGAGAGTTGATCAACAAGATTCAGTACACGGCTGCGAAGTCGGGAAAGGTTTTGCTCAAAGTTAACCCACGGAATACATCCAGAGAATGCAGCGCCTGTGGTTATATTGATAAAGCAAACCGGGACAGAGAGCGGTTTATCTGTACTGAGTGTGGGCATTTTGATCATGCCGATAAGCAAGCTGCACGAAATATCAAGCGTAAAGCCGTTGTTGAACACGGCTTAAAGTTAGTAACAAAAAAGGTACCCACGGACTGTGGGAAACCCAAACAGCTAACCCTGTTTGAAACGCAAGGGCGTTGAATTAACAACGCCTAAAGGGAGAAAACACGACACCCGCAAGGGTAAACGTCGTGTGCCTGGGAACCTAGGAAGACAATTAGAACTGTTTTCTCAGGATATGTGGAATGTGAGTTCCGCAGAATCCCCCTTTTAGAAAAAGGGGGAGTGTCAACCAACGGTATACATTAGAGCGTCCAATCCCTAATTCTGCCGCTAATCGATATTGACTAATTTCATACGTTTCCAGCACCTTTTTCAAGGCTTTGCCTGCTTGTCCCATGACTCTGAATTGTGGCAAACCCTAACCACTGAGTCAACGGCTCCTTAATAGATTAGGCTATGAGCAGCTAGACGTAGACCATTAAGGCTACAATTGCATTATTACCATGACAGAAGATAGCGTCGCTTAATTCCCAAAACTACTATTCATCCTCATCTGACTCATCCAAATACAGCCGAATAAACTCTTGCGCCGCCGCCGGATCAATCTTCCGCAGTGCCTTCCTGATTTCCAAGACTGCCTCAGCTGCGGGATCTCTAGTCCCATTAAACCAATAGTGAACCGTTGAGCGACCAATTCCCATTGTCACTGCCAACTGATTTTGGCTGATTTCGTAGGCTTCTAACACCTGCCTCAGAGCTTTACCTGCCTTTCCCATAGCTTCTATGGTGTCAGAGGTTCATAACCAAGTAAATGTTCCTAATTGTGAATTAATTTGCTATGATAATTTTGTTCCTAAATTTGAACATCACTGTCCACTAAGTAGGAAAATCTTTATGACTCAAGACTTCATCCGCGATTCCTCCCCAACTCCCAATCCCACAACTCCTCTACCATCTACGCCCCCGCCAGACAACCGACATCCTCTAAAAGTGATCGTTATCAGTTCACCCCAAGGCGTCACCCGAACCATTCACACCTTCTATCGCCTCGGCTACGCCCATGTCAGCGAGTGGAGTAAGCCCCAACCCACCCAGAATCCTGGCGAAGTGATGAGTGTTCTCTACCGCCGCCTTCGTATCGATTAATGAATAGATCTCACCTCTAACCTCCTTCTCAATTCGGGAAGGGGGAAAAATCAAACCCCATCGAAAACCCAAAAATAGCCATGATGCGAATCCGACACCGTATTAATCCCCAAACCTTTGTCATCACTCTCAACCAAATCGCTAAATACTTGAACATTGATCCCTGGCGCATTCTCAACTGGGAAAAATGGCACAATGTTCTTTGGGTACATATCCAAGGACGGGGCGGTTATTTTGTCAGTTATCGCAATCTCGCACAATGGATCGCGGCGTGCCGTACTTTGATCCGCTTCTGTCCCAACCGAGAAGCCCTAAACCTTCTCTGGTCATTGATTCAGCAAGAAGCCCAACGGTATACAAAACAGGTCTGGGATCGGCTTCAAACTATGTGCCAGCAACGCTACGCCGAGTTATCTAGAGGTTCAATGGTGATATCACTACCGTTGAAGTCATGGTAAAAATAGCCTCAAACCCTTGTCCTGTCGCCCTACCAGGATGAACCTGTAAACAATATGGATAGGATAGGGAGATCCTTAACGTGAAATTAGGGATTGAATCGCCAGACTTCATCACCCCTAAGCCGTATAATTGAAGTAATCGGATAAATCTTTCTTAAACATTGAATGCAGTAGTCTCGCCGTTTATCTTCATCAAACTTAGAATTTCTGAGAGGGTTAATTTAGGGTAATTTAGGCGGTTTACTTTATAAAAATCACATCGTCATTGTGATGTAAATCAATTGACCCAGTGATTGAACATACAAAGAAATACTGAATTATTCATAACAATAGAAAATAAGCAAATGGTGGGCTAAGTCAAAATGGGGAGCGATCGCCGAGCCAACGACCAAACAACGGCGATGTTCCAGGTCAGTGACAGCGAGGAACTAGACAGAACGTTTCCCCGTCAGGACTCAGACATTTAGAGACTCTAGATCTGACCCAACCGACTTATTGCCCAAAAATCTTCTGGCTAAGGCTGGATGTAAGGGCTGCATCTATCGTAGAGCATCAAACAAGTGCGATTATTCACATCGATATCAATATCGATCGCGATCGCGCTCCGTGAAAGCATCTATGATAAAAGGATTTTAGTGCATGTCCGAACAATTCCGTCTGTTGCAATCTCTGATTCCGGCAATCGCCAACGTTCCAGATCTTCACTCAGCATTGGATCTGGTGCTGCATCGTGTCTGTGAAGTGACCCATTGGGATTATGGTGAAGCATGGCTGCCGACGCCTAATTCTCACAGTTTAACCTGTAGCCAAGCCTGGTCTGGTGATCCCTCTCAACTACAATCCTTTCGACACATACGAGAGACACTGACATTTTCTCCCAATATCGGCTTACCTGGACGGGTGTGGAGATCAAAACAACCAGAATGGATTGACCAAACCAAGGCAGATAGGATTGATCCGGATGCCGAATTCACTCTGCTTAGCGCCACGGATCAGCCGCAAGGGTTTCAAGCTGGAGGCGCTATCCCGATTCTCCTCGATGATCGGGTACTCGCTGTGTTAACATTTTTTAATCGCCACTCTCGTCCCAGCGATCGCCAATGGATGGAATGGGTGAGTGCGATCGCGATGCAGTTGGGGTTGGTGATGGAACGTCAACAGTTAACCGAACAATTGCACCAGCAAGAGGAATTTAATCAAAATTTAGTCGAAACCCACGGTGGCTTTTTTGTCGCCATTGACCCCCAGGGAAAAACCCGGATGATGAATCCCAGATTACTGGAAACGTTGGGTTATACCCTGGATGAAGTGAGGGGAACAGATTTTGTGACCACGTTTCTTCGAGACGTTGACCGCAAACCCTTTGCCAAATTAATCAAAACCACTGATGAAAAATCAGAATTACAATCGCCCACTGTACATGAAACCGGAGTCCTGACCAAAGAGGGTAGAGAACTCTGGGTGGAATGGCGTAGCCAACAGGTTTTTAAGAAAAGCGGTGAACTTGACTTCTTTTTTGCCATCGGACGGGATCAAAACGAACATTGTCTCACCCATCAAGAAACAGCCCGTTTAGCCTCATTTCCCCTATTGACTCCCAATCCCATTGTCGAAATTGATTTAGCCGGACGGGTGCGTTATCTCAACCCAGAAGCCATGCGCTTGTTGCCGGAATTATTAGAGAGTGAAGCTGAACATCCATTTTTGGCAGAAATGCCCTCGATGATTCGGTTGATGCAGCAGCAAAGTTCCTTGAGACGCGAGGTAAAAATTGGGGAAATTGTTTATGAACAAGTCCTACATTACGTTCCTGAAATTGAGTGCATTCGTATTTATGCCTTAGATATTACCGATCGCAAACGGGCAGAAGAACTATTATTGTTTAATGCCTTTTATGATCGCCTCACCGGACTGGCGAACCGCGCCTTATTCATGGATCGCTTGCAGCAAGCCGGACGACGCGCCCAACCGAGTCAAGGGGAGAACCGGGATTCTCCATCCTATCGATTTGCCGTGGTGTTACTCAATCTCAATCGCTTCAAAGTGGTTAACGAAAGTTTGGGGAATCATTTGGGGGATCAATTACTGCAAGAGTTTGGACACCGCCTACAAAACTGCTTACGTCCCACGGATACCGTTGCCCGTTTGGGCGGGGATGAGTTTGCTATCCTGCTAGAGGGGATTCAGGGCGTTTGTGATGCCATTCAAGTGGCAGATGCGATTGAGCAAACTTTGACATTACCGTTTAACCTGGAAGGGCGAGACGTGTTCATGACAACCAGCATTGGCATTGCCCTAAATACGAATCGCGATCGCAGGATTTTATCGCCTGAAGATATACTCCGTAACGCCAATACCGCCATGCATCGCGCCCGTTCCCAAGGCAAACCGGGCTATGCCATCTTTGATAACCAGATGTTGAGTCCCACGGTGGATCGATTACAGCTAGAAACCGATATGCGGCGTGCGATCGAACGGCAAGAATTTCAGGTTCATTATCAACCGATCGTCTCCCTACTCACCCATCAAATTACCGGCTTTGAAGCGTTATTACGTTGGCAACATCCGCAGCGAGGGTTAGTCTTTCCGGCTGAGTTCATCCCCATCGCCGAAGAAACCGGATTAATTATTCCCATGGGTTGGTGGATACTGCGGGAAGCTTGTCGCCAACTTAGTATTTGGCAGCAGCAATTTCCCAGTCCTCAACCGTTGACGATGAATGTAAATTTGTCCTGTAAACAGTTTACCCAACCGGATTTATTGGCGCAAATTGACCAAATTCTGGAGGAAACTAATATTGCGGTTGGTAGTTTAAAGTTGGAGATTACCGAAAGTGTGGTTATGGATAATCCCGAATTGGTCAAAGACTTACTTTTGGAGTTGAAGAAACGGCAAATTCACCTGTGCATTGACGACTTTGGGACGGGTTATTCTTCCTTAAGTCGCCTGCATCATTTTCCGATTAGTACGCTGAAAATCGATCGCTCCTTTATCAGTCGGATTGGGGCGTTAGGTGAAAACTCGGAAATTGTTCAAGCGATTATCACTCTCGCCCGAACCATGAGTATGGATGTGGTGGCTGAGGGAATTGAGTTATTGGAACAAGTTTCGCCTTTAGTGGCGTTGCAATGTCATTATGGTCAAGGATTTTTATTCTCAAAACCCGTAGACAGTGATTGCGCTAGAGAATTACTTCAAGGAAAATCGGTTAAGTTAGAGCGTCAGTTTAGTCGTTCAGTGAGCGTTAAAAATGAAGTCAAAACTTCTGTATCTGTCGAGGATAATCTAGGACAATAATTTTGTCAACGTTTTCTGACATTAGTCGGTATTCTATGTCCGGCATGGTATTAGTTTTATATAGCCGATGTAGGATGAAAGTGTAATCCTCGATTTCTGACTCCATGCTCCAAGCTAACTGGGACAAAAGCACATGGCAAAGCATCAAAGGGAAAACAGCACTGATTTTGTTAGGCATAGTTCTACTCTCGCTGTTTTTTCCTTTGTTCCTGAGTGGAGTCGGATTGTTTCTTAGTCTCTGGGTGATTGTCCCAGCGCCTACGTTTTGGATGCTACCGCTAGCTGTGGCTGCGCCAGAAGCGAGTCCTTGGTTGCTGGGTGTGAATGCGATCGCACTAATACTAGCTATCTTAAATTTACAAGAAGGGGGGCTTGACAATTTTGCCGTAATCTGTAGCCTCTTGGGTTTAATTCTCAGCCTTTTGCCGTTAATTCAATTTCCAAGAGTGAATGCACGAATGGCGGCTCAAATGCAGAGGGATCTGGGTGTAGAGGATTGGGCAACAATTACTCCGGATGCACCGACACCCATGCGTCCCCAGCCTTTTAGTTTAGCCGATGCGTTTCGGGGGATTGCGATAGCGAAGCGCTGCTGCTTTCAGCAGATCGCAGAGGTTCGCATCGACCGAGGGATTATATTTTCTCAGCCGGATGGGGTCAACCTTAAACTTAATGTTTACCGACCGTTGACTGTTGGTAAATATCCAGCGATTATTACAATCTATGGTGGGGCGTGGCAAGTTGGAACTCCCGATAATAATGAGACATTTAACCGATACATGGCAAATCAGGGCTACTCTGTGATCGCTATTGATTACCGCCATGCTCCCCAATATCACTTTCCGGCTCAACTGGAGGATGTACAGGCAGCTTTATCCTATATCCAAAGCCATGCTCATGAGTTGGAAATTGATACGGAACGAATTGCTCTTATGGGGCGATCGGCAGGGGCGCAACTGGCAGCACTTGCAGCTTATCATCTAAATACAATTCCGATTCGGGCTGTGGTGAATTACTACGGACCCGTAGATTTAAAAGAAGGATACCATGACTTGCCCTTTCCTGACCCGCTCAACATTCGGGCGATTCTCCGCGCCTTTTTAGCCGGAACGCCGGATGAAGTACCAGAACTTTATCGGGAAGCTTCTCCTATTGGTTATATTAAATCCGATCTGCCTCCTACGTTATTGGTTTACGCGGGTCGAGATCATATCATTAAGGCAAAGTTTGGACGCCAACTTTACGAGCAATTAAAAGCGGCTGGGAATTGTGCTGTTTGGTTAGAAATTCCCTGGGCTGAACATGCCTTTGATGCGGTTTTTAATGGTGTGAGTAATCAGTTGGCATTGTACTACACGGAGCGATTTCTGGCTTGGGCGTTGAAGTCTTCTTGAAAATGAAGCTGGGAACTAAAGTTCCCGCTAAAAGCTCAAACCCGTTCAAACGGGTTTGATCATATCCGATTATTAACTTTCAATATAGGTTTAGTCGAGTAAATATTGGTGAGTTGATTTCTCAACCCCCTTATCAAGGAATAAATATTACTCAGATTACAGGTTTAACAGATGCCCAGAATGTCCTAACCTTTAGGGTGATAGGAATAAGTAGTCGGACAAAAGAAAACGGTACTGTATTAAGTTTTATAAATTGCCCTCAAACCCTTACTGTTCCCTGTTCCCTGTTCCTTACTGTTCCCTGTGACCCACCGAGCGAAGCGTTCGACTGAACTTCGACAGGCTCAGTTGCCGCGCTCACGCCGAAGTCCGAGGTGTTCCCTAATCTCAACCGTTAACTTTAATTGTGTCCACCCACTTATCAACCATTCTGCACCATCCAAACCAAAAATCCCAAAATTTGCTCAACTGGCGGTAGTGGATAATCTGTCAAATCGATGACAACCGACTGCCCTTCTAGTTTGAGAAACCGCCACACTGTACCACTCGTCACCGTTCCGTAAATCGTCGAAATCGGCTGCTGCTTCTGTTGATTAAAGCGTTGAGCCGCTACCATCTCGGCTAAACATTGCCCCAGGGCAGGTTTTAGGTCTTCTTTCTTCGCTTCCACCAAAATCACCGCTGGGGCTTTAATAAATAATTGTTCGGGAGAGCGACTAATTAAAAAATCAACATAGCCCGTCAAATCAACCTCTGGCTGCACTGTGAACTCTTCGCCAGAAAAAACGCTAACTTGTCCCTTTAGTTGTCGTTTTACTTCTAATAATACTGGATTAATAATTCCTTCCGAACGCGCTTTTTCACTACTCACCGCGATTGCCCAAGGAATTGTTTCTTTTAGCGTATCTTGGAGTAATGGGCTTGGCTGAACTAGGGGAACGTCTGGTAGAAAGCGCTCTCCTTCAATGATTGTGAGTTGAAACTCTTCTACAACTTTACTCAGCGTAAATTTACTGTAGGGCATAATAATGATTCTAAATGTTAAAGAACTTATTTTCTAGAATGAGGGTCTGCTTCCCTCTCCTTGTAGGAGAGGGCTAGGGAGAGGTTTGGGGAGGGGTCAGATCCTTCAGTTAGTTAACCAACAGTATCATACTGTTCCTATTCTGGTACGGTTGATCACGGCTTGGGTGTCGTCATCACTTGAAGTGCTGCCAAGATAAACTGAAAAAAAACAATTATGAAACATCTTGAAGGTAAAATCACAGTAGTCACAGGGGCAACGCGGGGTCTAGGTAAGGGAATTGCGATCGCGCTGGGTGAAGCTGGGGCGACAGTCTATATGACAGGACGTACCCTAGAGCGTTCAACCTCTGATAATGGTGTATCCGGGAGTCTCCAGGAAACCCAATTAGCCGTTGAGCAAGCCGGTGGCGTCTGCATTCCCATCCAAGTGGATCACAGTGACGATGAACAAGTGCGTTTGCTGTTTGAGCGTATCCAGGATGAACAGGGACAACTGGATCTGCTAGTTAATAATGCTTACGCCGGGGTACAAGCCTTAACAGACGCGGCGGGAAAGCCGTTCTGGGAGAGTGAACCGAGTTTGTGGGATGCTTGCAATAATGTGGGGCTGCGGAGCCACTATGTTGCCAGTATTTTTGCCGCCCGGATGATGACCCCCCATCAGCAAGGACTTATCTGTACCATCTCCTCTTGGGGTAGTCTATCCTATATTTTTAGTCCTCCCTACGGTGCAGGTAAATCAGCGTGCGATCGCCTAGCCGCAGATATGGCGATTGAACTCAAACCCCAGAACATTGCATCCCTGTCAATTTGGCCCGGAATTGTGGGGACAGAAAAGTTTACTCAGTTTGCCGCCAATATGGATGAAAGTGCAGCGGTTGACCCGAAAAACTCAGCAATAAAAGAGAGGTACAACTGGGAAACACCCTTACTCACCGGACGGGTTATTGCCGCCCTAGCCGCAGATTCCAGGGTGATGCGACGAACTGGGCGGGTGCAGATTGTGGCGGAGTTAGCTAAACACTACGGATTGGTAGACAAAAACGGGGAACGTCCTGTATCGTTACGGTCTCTGCGTTTCGTGCTTCCCCTTGTCTTTCCCGCCCTGAGAAAGTCCTCCTGGCTGGTGCCTAATATTAATGTACCTTGGTCACTGCTACTGCTACAATCACTTAGCTCTCCTAAAATAGGGGCTGCTGAATAAGTTGTTGTGGTGGGGGGAGATGAGGGAGATGAGGGAGGTGAATGATCAATGACTAGAAAAGAGTTTTATGTGTAGGGGCGGGTTTCACTACTATCATTTTTTTGTCCACCCTAATGTCACTAAACCCGCCCTGTCTAAATGACATAAGACAAATGACATAAGACAAACCTACTAGAATAAACAGATGACCCAGCTACGCTCAGCCGTTATCCTGATTACCGGTGCCGCCGGTGGTTTTGGACAAGAATTAACCCGACAGTTATTGATGGCGGGTAGCCGATTAATTTTAACGGATTTGGATAAACCCGCCCTAGAGCAACGGGTGGCGGATATTCAGCTTCAAGTCGCCACGGGGGAGGTACTGGCTTGCTTCGAGGCTGATTTGTCGTCTGGCGAGGGCTGTGAAGCGCTGTATCATCAGGTTAAAGCCCTGGATATCCCGATTGACATTTTGATTAATAATGCTGGAATTGCCGTATTTGGTCGCATGGACGAAGTTCCAGCACCGGAATGGGAACGGTTGATGCAGGTGAACTTAATCACACCAATGCGTTTAAGTTCCTTGTTTGTGGCGGATATGATTGCGCGTCAAAAAGGGCATATTGTGAATATTTCATCCGTCGCGGGTTGGTTTGCACTCGCAGGATTGACCCATTATTCTGCCAGTAAATATGGGTTACGAGGATTTAGTGAAGGGCTGTTCAATGAAGTCAAGGACTACAATGTTAAGGTGACAGCCGTTTATCCCTTTTTTAGCCGTACCCCCATTCTGCAAGCAAAACGGTATGGCACACTCGCTGAGGGACATCAAGGTGTGCCTGAATCCTGGGCAACTGATCCCGCGAAGGTGATGGCAGCGACAATTCAAGGCATTCAGCGGGATCAACTGCACGTATTCCCGGATGCGATCGCGCAAAATGTCCAGCGTTTCAAACGATATACTCCTGGCTTATTAGACTGGATTAGTAATGAGTTTGCCAAGAGATTAAACCGTGGTGCAAGTTAGTCGTTCTCGCTCAACAGTACAGCAGGTTAATACGAGTCACAAGCAGTTGATTATCGGCGCAGGGTTTGTGGGATTGGGTATGGCTCAAGCCCTGAAAGCAGAGGGTATTGTCTATGATCAGGTGGATGGCAGTGATGATATCGGTGGCAATTGGTATCACGGGGTTTATGAAACTGCCCATATTATTTCATCCCGAACCATTACCCAATTTACTCATTTTCCCATGCCCGATGATTATCCCGATTTCCCCAGCGCTCAACATATCCGGGATTATCTGAATCGTTTTGCCGATCATTTTCAGTTACGAGAGCCGATTGAACTTAATCGTACTGTTGAGTATGTTCGACCCATTGAAAATAACCTCTGGGAAGTGACCTTTGCCAATGGGGAACAACGGATTTACAAAGGCGTATTACTGTGTAACGGACATCACTGGTGCAAACGGTTTCCGGAATTTGAGGGAGAATTTCACGGGGAGATTATTCATTCTAAAGATTACAAAAAACCGGATCAACTACGCAGGAAACGGGTGCTAGTAATTGGCGGTGGAAATTCAGCCTGTGATATTGCCGCCGAAGCTGCACGGGTAAGCTGTAAGAGTGTCTTAAGTATGCGTGAATCCGTTTGGTTTATTCCCAAAACGTTTATGGGAGTGCCAACGGCTGATCTCCTGCGATGGTGGATGCCAGAATGGTTACAACGGCTGATGGCTTATGGCATTATTAGGCTGACTTTTGGAACTCATCAAGACTATGGTTTATCTCAACCGAACCATCGCATTTTTGAGAAACACCCCACATTAAATAATGAAGTGCCGTACTATATTAAACATGGTCTAATTATTGGCAAGCCTGGGGTGAGTCGGCTTCAGGGGAAAAAGGTCGAGTTTGTCGATGGGAGTGAGCAAGAATTTGATTTAATTGTTTGTGCTACTGGCTATCATGTTGCCTACCCCTTCTTACCGGAGGAACTTCAGCGCGTTGCCGGAGCTGTGGTTAAATGTTATGCTAGCTCGTTTATTGAGGATTACAAGGGACTCTATTACATTGGGTGGGGACAAGCGCGGGGCGGAGTTGGCTCATTGATGTCGGCTTACGGTCCCTATTTTACCCGTTGTCTGCAACTTCAGGATGAAATCAATGTGCCGCTAGGGTTGGTGTTTAAAGAAATGGGACAACAGCTACCGACGACTCATTTGTCTGATCCGCAGCAGATTTTTAGGCAGTTAAAACTGGCTCATTTTTTCTTTACCTGGATTGCTAAAAGAGCTGCTCAAGTTGATGCCAAGTATCCTAACTTTGAGAACCGTCCACTCCCGGCTAAACATTGACCGAATAAAGGGAGATGTTTCCCAAGGATTTATCCCCAATTGTAGGGGCAAATTTAGCCAAATTGTCGGGGCGGGTTTAGGGATTAAATTCAGCTATTCAGAAATAAATGAACAACAAAACCCGCCCTGATTAAGTTATCACTGGAAATAGAAAGGTAGCCAGTAGGGTTTGTTAGCGTAGCGTAACACACCATTACCGCTATAGATGGTGTAGCTGCGTCAGTTGTAGGTTGGGTTTCCTTGCGTCAACCCAACAGAATCTAGGGGGAAACAAGCGTACTAAAAGAACAGCTTACCCCATAGTCAAAAAAGGGAAAGCAACACACAAAAAACGCAATCAGTCAATGCAAGTTTATGGTGGTGGATGACGACCCAGTAATTCCTCTTGTGTCCTAATCGCCAACATTGGGTTCTTCCGGAGTTACTATGCTAAACTATCAGTTTAAACAATCAAAAACCAAGCCCCATAATAATTGTAGCGCCTCAGCTATTCAAAATTGAGAAAAACATCCAGATAACGCCCAAACCTTTTGTTATATAAAGGCTTTG
>NZ_JAVKBY010000043.1:0-6825 GCF_040222985.1 Coleofasciculus sp. F4-SAH-05 | reverse complement strand
ACCCACACTCACCACTTGGTAATGGTTGCGTTCAGTATCAAAAATTGTTTGTACTTCAATCTGTACGTTTATCGGTTTATAGCTGCCATATTTGGTTAAGACTTGCTGGACAGCTTGGCGATATTGTTCTAGTTTATCCATTGCACAATTGTCTCCAAAACTGGGTTATAGACCATAATTTTAATTTGATTCGTTTGTACGACTAACTGAGCCAACTCTTGCACTTTAAAAAAATCATCATAGATAAGTTGTGGTACAGCGAGATAGAGAACTCTCTCCGGCTCAACCACTCTGAGGACATCTCGGTAACTAATGAATTGTCCAATCGCTCTGTGAAATTCAGTAACCGCAGACTGTCCTAGAAAACTCTTAATTTCAATGGCTATTTTCTGTCCATTTTGCTCTGCGCCGATAACCTGTTCTGCGCCTAAATCAATATACAAGTCAAGCTTGCCAAACTTAATCTGTAGCGGATCAGCCGTGATTATCCAGCCTTCTTTTTGTAGTGCCACTTTTACTGCGTTATGAAAGGCATCTCTAGCCATACATTTGATTGAATTACTGTTGCTTTTGGGTTAGGGCGGTGTCAGGTATGGTCAACGTAGAACCCGCAAGACTTCGTGGATTTTGCCTCTGTTGTAAATGGTTACAATTTGCTGAAACCTTTATATGTTACATTTTACAAGTCTCGACGCGAGAGAAGAGAACAGCACTCAAACCCAAAACACACAAATCCCACAACGGGAGATGTCCCTGGGGGGCATTTAGACTAAAAAGGTCTTTATGTATTATCCAATCATCTTTTTCACGCCAACCCACGGTATCACCAAACTTTTGATAGCCTGGTTGACCCCCTACACTTTGCCAAATTCGCTTTTGCACAGAAAAACCAAAGCGTCCATTGCTGTATTTTACCCAGAGACGGTCAATCGTTCGTAGGTCAGTACAAGGAAATTGGTCTATATCTTCTCTTTCAACATCCAACCAGCTTTCTTTGCCAATCACAGCCAGCATTTTATCTGCCGTTTCTCTATCCGCTTCTTTCCATTCTCCAGCAGCTAATAAATCTCGCAGTCGGCGGTAATCGATACCACATTCTGAACTCAACTCCTCATCCAAATTCTCAGGAATCAATAACCGCAACCATTCCAACACTGATTGAGGACGATTTTCCGGTTGCAGTTCCATCCCTGTCAAAATCCCTTGATTCACCCTATCACTCACATTTGAATTCAGCGCCTGTGGCGGTTGCAACGAATCCCGCACCACTCGCATAAAAGTAGGTGGTGGTACTTTTGTCGTCAATAAACAATACAGCGTCGCCGCTAACCCATACACATCCGTATATTCTCCCCGATGTGCCTGTTCATCATACTGTTCAAGGGGAGCAAAACCGGGTGTGACATGAACACTATGAGTTTGGGTGAGATTAGGGATAAATTCTCTAGCAATGCCAAAATCAATGAGTACCGCTTCTGATACACCAGAACGCACCATAATATTGTGCGGTTTTAAATCCCGATGCAATAAGCCTTTGTCATGAACCAGCGTCAGCGCTTCCCCAATCTGCTGGATATAACCTAATGCTTCAGCTTCCGACAAAGGACTGCGATTTCTCACCCGCCGCCATAAGTCTTCTCCCTGGATATATTCCATGGCAATACAGGGAAGGGATTGTTCATGGAAGACATTTTCAATCTGTACAATATGCGGGTGTCTACACACGGCTAATCGGGTAGCTTCCCTCTCAAAATCTCGCTGGTATTTATCGCGAAAATCGATAAAGTCGGGATTCGTCATCACTTCGTCTTTCAATGTTTTGATGACGAGGGGGTTGCCTTTTTTGTCTTTTGCCAGGTAGGTGATGCCAAAGCCACCTTGACCGAGTTTTCGTTCAATGACGTAGCGACGACCGTGTAATTTTTGTCCCTTGACCCAGACCATTGATGATTTTTGCGATAATCCTGTCTTGATTGTGCCACAATCGGTGGATGGAATCAGGATGTTTGTCGATGAGTGGTGTCATTGTTAAGAACCCCCTCACCCCCAACCCCTCTCCCACGCTGGGGAGAGGGGAGTAAGATAAGATATAGCCAGCTACATTTTTTATTATTAATACTTCCGGTTACCCTTCTCCCTCGATGGGAGAAGGGGTTAGGGGAAGAGGGTAAAAATTATCACCATGGAGATACAGTTTTCTAATGTTTATCTGTATTGATTTTGTCACAATCGGTAGCTGAAATCAGGATGTTTGTTGATTAGGGGTGTCATCGTTTAGCTATAACCCCCTCACCCCCAACCCCTCTCCCACGCTGGGGAGAGGGGAGTAAGAGAAGATATAGCCAGCTACATTTTTTATCATTAATAATTCCGGTTCCCCTTCTCCCTCGATGGGAGAAGGGGTTAGGGGAAGAGGGTGAAAATTATCACCATGGAGATACAGTTTTCTAATGTTTATCTGTATTGATTTTGTCACAATCTGTGGATGGCATCAGGATATCTGTCGATGAGTGGTGTCATTGTTAAGAACCCCCTCACCCCCAACCCCTCTCCCACGCCGGGGAGAGGGGAGCAAGAGAAGACATAGCCAGCTACATTTTTGAGCATTAATAATTCCGGTTCCCCTTCTCCCTCGATGGGAGAAGGGGTTAGGGGAAGAGGGTGAAATCAGAATATTTTTGCTGAACTTCTGCCTCTGCTTTCAATTGGCTAAATCTCTGCTGTGCCGGAGAAGGATTCTGTTTTTGCTCGTCTCGCTGTTGACGGCAAAATGCTAACCAATCTGCCAAGTAAGCACTCACTTCTTCGGTGTTGTGTAGGTAGTAAAGAATCGTCGCATAAACCTGTTCTAGGGTAATACTTTCAAATTATTTGGTAATTTTTTCAGGTGTTTTAGCCCGGTAAATATACTCGTAAATAACGCTTTCAATCCCGATGCGACTGTCCTGAATGCGGATATCATCAGGAGCAATAAAATTGAAATAGTCTCGAATTTGCATAGCAAGTTGCTTTTAACATTACGGAGAATTATTTTCTAGGAATTTAGTGTAAAGGAGTGCTTTGTTCACAGTTCTGATTGAGAGGATGTGCAGCGCGATCGCGCATAATCTCTTCTAGTATCTCATCAACAACGTCAGGTTCATCAGCAAACATTCCTATTATCCGGTCTTGTGCCGATTCTTTAACAGCCAGCTTGTTAATGGCTTCTGTAATCAGTTCAGATAGATTACAACGGCGCGATTCGGCTAACCATTGCGCCAGATCGAGGGTCTTTTTATCGAGTTTAAGTTCTAGTGTCTCCATTCGCTTTTTATTTTGAGGTTACCGTATAGTTTGATCATGCCATAACCGAGTTCCTTGTTCCCTCCCCTTGGCAATGGGAGAGTTAGGGAGGGGTCAGATCAAGGTATCGTGTTTCTGGCTGAATCTGCTGTGAGGTTGGCGTAATCTCAGGTGTGGGTTCTGGTGGTGGTGCTGAGGGCGGCTTGAGGGCTAAAAACCCAGCAATCATACTTAAAATCCCAGCAATTGTGCCAATAATCGTTAACCACATTGTCAAATCCCAATTGCGCCAAGGTTGGGGAATTTGAGGCATAACCCCCAATAAATCCAACCATTCCGGCATGGTTTGGGGGCGTTCTTCGGGGGCTAACGCCATCCCTCGGAGAATCGCCTGATTTGTGCGATCGCTCATTTGGGGATTCACCTCTTGAGGTGGCTTTAATTTAGCCCTTGCCAAACTGCGATCGCGGACACTGGGCGGTTTTTCTCCGGTTAATAATTGATACAATGTGGCGGCTAAGGAATACACATCCGTATAAGCGCCGCGTTCGGCATCCACATGATATAATTCCAGGGGTGTAAACCCATCGGCGGTTGTCGGATTAATTGTCGTCAACGGGTGATCAAATCCCACCGCTAACCCAAAATCAATTAACACCGCCTCCCGTTTCCCCTGACGCATGATAATATTCGCAGGTCGAACATCCCGATGCACCAAGTTATTCTCATGCACCACCATCAGCGCTGACCCAATTTGGCGAATATAGTGTAATGCTTCTTTTTCTGTCAGTCGGTTGGCACGGGTTAAATCTTGCCCCTGAATATACTCCATGACAAGACAAACTTGATCACCCTCTTTAAACGAATCCTTAACCCGGACAATATGAGGGTGTTTGCACTGCGCCAACTTCACCGCCTCTTGCCACAACTTATCCTGAAGTCGATTAAGTTCCGGTGGAGTAAGCTGATTGAGTAACGTATCACTCAGGGTTTTCACCACACAGCGTTGGGACGTGCGATCGCGGGCTAAATAGGTTATCCCAAACCGTCCTGATCCTAACTCCTTCTCAATCGTATATTTGCCACGTTGCAACTGCTGTCCCGCCGACCAAGCCATTGCCGATTATCTCAAATACTGCCTTGATTGTGGCATAAGTTATTTGTCATTTGTCATTTGTCATTTGTCATTTGTCATTTGTCATTTGTCATTTGTCATTTGTCATTTGTCATTTGTCATTTGTCATTTGTCATAAGTAGGTGGACACAATTAAAGTTATTAACCCGTTTTAACGGGACGCGAGCTCTTAGCCCGTAGACGCGGAGCGGCTTCTCTTCGAGTATTTTAATTCAGGGCTGACTAACTTCCGACACCTTCCGACACCAACGAAACGGGGTTGCTTTATAAAAAAATGTGAAAATATGAAACCCTAGAAGCAATTATTTTGTATCCTATCTCTAGCCGTCTTCAATCAGAACCTAAACCTTAATGAATCCTAGCCACTGAACCGCAGCCAATCTAACCTTTTATTAAACTCAACCTCGCATTTAAACGCCAAAATGATTGACAAAATGTAACAAATACTACAAAATATCTCTGATTTTGACTTTTGACTTGGTACAGATGCTGCTTTTAACGTCTCTAGACAGTCTTCCATCCGCTTAATTGGTCACCGATCACCGTAAATGACCGATTGGTGAGGATTTGCCGCCAAAATAGTCTAGGGACTGCATCACCATCGCCGAATGACACCTTAGCCACAACTATACCCTACTCTAAACTTGAGGCATCACTATGGGAAAACCAACCGGCTTTATCGAATATCTCCGCGAATTGCCCTCAGAACTGCAACCCGACAGTCGCATTGGCAACTGGGATGAGTTCCATCTGCCCATGCCAGAGGAAAAACTCCAAACTCAGGCGGCGCGGTGTATGGACTGCGGCACGCCATTTTGCCATACCGGAACCATGATCAAGGGTATGGCAAGCGGTTGCCCAATCAACAACCTAATCCCAGAGTGGAACGACCTAATTTATCGGGGTCGATGGCGCGAGGCACTCGATCGCTTGCACAAAACCAACAACTTCCCCGAATTCACCGGTCGTGTCTGTCCAGCGCCCTGTGAGGGTTCCTGTGTCTTGGGTATCCATAACCCCCCCGTGACCATCAAAAATATCGAATGTTCGATTATTGACAAAGGCTGGGAGGAAGGCTGGGTCGAACCCGAACCCCCAACCAAGCGCACCGGGAAAAAAGTCGCGATTGTGGGGTCTGGACCGGCTGGACTCTGTGCGGCTGCCCAACTCAATAAAGCCGGTCATTGGATCACCGTATTTGAACGGGCAGATCGTCCCGGCGGCTTACTCATGTATGGCATCCCCAACATGAAACTGGACAAAAAGCAAGTCGTTCAGCGTCGCCTTGACCAGCTTGAACAAGAAGGGGTTAAGTTTATCTGCAACACCGAGGTGGGCAAAGACTTCCCCACCGAGAATCTAGTCAAAGAATTTGACGCCGTAGTCCTTTGCACGGGCGCGACCAAGCCACGGGACTTACCCATCGAAGGACGGGAGTTAAAGGGTATCCACTTCGCCATGGATTTCCTGACTGCCAATACCAAAGCCATTTTAGATAACAGCAAAAACGGCAACTTTATCTCCGCCGAAGGCAAAGATGTGGTGATTATCGGCGGCGGTGATACGGGAACCGACTGCGTTGGTACGTCCCTGCGCCACGGGTGCAAGAGTCTGGTGCAACTAGAAATCATGCCCCAACCGCCCCTAGAACGCGCCCCCGACAACCCCTGGCCCGAGTGGCCCAAGATTTATCGCCTGGATTATGGGCAGGAAGAAGCGGCGGCGAAGTTTGGCGCTGATCCCCGTTCCTATCTCACCACCGCGACTAAGTTTGAGGGGGATGACGCGGGAAATGTGAAAGCGGTGCATACGGTGCAAATTGAGTGGCAGAAAAACGACCAAGGTCGATTTATTCCCAGTCCGGTTCCGGGTACAGAAAAAGTGATTCCCGCCCAGCTTGTCCTCTTAGCTATGGGTTTCCTGGGACCAGAACAACCCCTGCTGGATGCCTTGGGCTTAGAACGTAATGCCCGGAGTAATATAAAAGCCGAGTATGGGAACTATGCCACCAGCATTCCCGGTGTCTTTGCCGCCGGAGACTGTCGCCGGGGTCAAAGTTTGGTGGTTTGGGCATTCAACGAAGGACGAGGTGCTGCCCGTGAGTGCGATCGCTACCTGATGGGGAGTACAGATTTGCCAGGTTAATGCTAGAAGGTTTCAGACGTGCCAAAATGCGTCTTTATCGGTGGGGAGGGCGGGTTTTGTTGTTCATTTAGCTTTCTTAGCCGGAAGCCCAACACCATACCTGAGTGCAGGTTGGTGTTGGGATGGATAGGCGGTCAATACAGCTTGAATATACTACCTTAGTAAGATACAGGTTAATCAAATAAAGCTAATCGCTTCCTGTATATTGAACCAAGACAACCTGGCATAGCGGGTTCCGTCCAGAAACAGGCTACACGTAGTCG
>NZ_JAVKBY010000221.1:0-9093 GCF_040222985.1 Coleofasciculus sp. F4-SAH-05 | reverse complement strand
TAAAACGGCTCCAAATTCAGTTATACCGTGATTTTATGCCTCCACAGTCTAAGTTAACTCGAAATAACGCCCAAAATCCTTGCTAAGCAAGGATTTTGGGCGTATTCTGATGCAATTTAGCATAACAGGTACGGAAGAGCCTTAAAGCGGGCGTTTATAGCGCTAAAGCGCTGACTACGAACGATAGCGCTTTAGCGCAACGACAAGCGAGGTTTAAGGGATTACTTCAGCTAATCCCATACTAATTAACCTAAAGGCAATATGTTGCACTTGTTCGACGGGAAACTTGAGATTTTGGGCAATGGTATGAAGCGATACAGCTCCTTTACTATACTGCCAAATTTGCCATTCTAGTGTATCTAGCTGATAAGCAGGATAACCCGCAATTTTTCTGAGCAAATTTTGATTCGGATCAGGTAATTTAGCTGCCAAATTATCCCAATGGGCTAAAACGCGCAATCCCATTAAGGTGGCTTCTGTCGCCGGAATACTTAACCCGGTCATTTCTTGAGTAGGAATTACCGCCAGGGAATCAAATCGAAAAGAACCATCTTGCAGTTGAAAAAGCACAGACAATTGCTGCAACAGTTGAATTTGAAACAGTTGTTCTAAGTTTAAGCGAGTTAAAACACCTTGTTGTTTTAAACAGACGCCTAATGGCTGATTGACTGGACAACACCATTGAACCAGTTTGGATAACACGCGATCGCTCACTAATTGACATTTGCTAATCAATGAGATTAAACCTTGTCCATCTTGGCGATTCGCCGCCGCGATAATGTGACCTTGTTTTACCCATAAGTAGTAAGTTCCGGTAGCTGGCGGCAAAGCACGAACTGTCAACAGTCCCGTTCTTTTGCCCTTTTCAATTAACTGAAAAATCTCTGGTAATGATACGTCGCTTAAAGTACCGATAATGCCCATCATTGTAATCACTAAGGCATTTGCCCTATCAACTTGTTTCTTGCAGTTTGCCCTTACTCCCCAAATAATACAATGCAAGATCACAAGTTAGGTTCACAACTTAACGACTGACTCTATGATGCGGCGTAACAGTCGGCGACTTCAGATCAAGCGTTCACCGTTTTTTCACAGTTTTAGTTTAGAATGAACAGTTTGAACAAATTTGACCCTTAAGCGACTCTTAACCTAAATGTCACCAAAATATCAGCCTCCCAAACGTCAACGGGGAGTTATTCTTTCCGTTCAAGGTTGGCAACGCCTAAAAGCCGCGCAGCGCAAGTCAGCCTTTCAAGATAATGGGGGAAAACCCTACACCCTGGAACAATTAAGCGAACGTACCCATTTAAGTCCAAACACCCTGATCAAGGTACGACGGCGGATCATACCTGTCGATCGCAAAACATTGATATCCTATTTCAGCGCTTTTGATCTGACGCTTAATCCTAAGGATTATACCAAAGCAGACGGCAAATTATCTGATTATGAGCAAGTTCCGCTCAAAAGTCCAGTACCTCTCAATTCTCCTTTTTATATCGAACGCCTACCCATTGAATCCCTTTGTCACGAAACCTTGGTGAAACCGGGGAGTTCCATCCAAATTGTTGCCCCCAAGCAAATGGGTAAAACCTCTCTGATGACGCGAATCTTGCAGCAGGCTAGGGCGGAAGGCTTTCAGACTATTCTCTTAAACCTGCAACTGGCAGAGTCGGCGATAGTTTGTGATTTAAATCGATTCCTGCAATGGTTCTGTGCGGTAGTGACACGGGGCTTAGATTTACCGCATCAAGTGCCAACTTATTGGGATGATATCTATGGCGGAAATGCTAACAGTACGTATTATTTTGAAAATTATCTCTTACCGAAACTAGGTAATCCTTTGGTTTTAGCCTTAGACAACGCTGATACACTATTGAACTATCCAGAGATTGCTCAAGAATTTTTTAAGTTACTGCAAACCTGGGGTGAAAAAGCTAGCTATGGGGATAGGTGTAGCCAGATGTGGCAAAACTTGCGCCTCGTGATTGCGAATTCAACTGAAATTTACGCCATGTCTGGGGTTAATTCCATTGAGTTTACAGCAGAATTATCGATTCAGTTACCTGAATTAACAGGAGAACAAGTCCAAGATTTAGTGATTCGCCATGGATTCAATTGGCATCCCCAACAGATCCAGCAATTATATCAGTTTTTAGGGGGTCATTCTTATCTGATTCAGCTGACTTTAAATGCGATTAAAACAGAAAATATTCCCATTGACCAATTCTTAGCAACCGTTACCGCAAAAGCAGACATTTATCGGGAGCATTTGCACCAGTTATTAGAGCATCTCCACCAGGATTCAGAACTAATGAGTGCCTTGATTCAACTGGTCAATTCATCAACGCCTGTAGAATTCGAGCCAATTCTTACCCGTCGCTTGCAGAATCTGGGACTGGTGCAGGTAGATCAAGGCAAGGTTAGGCTGCGTTGCCAATTGTATCACCAATACTTTCGCGATCGCCTCTATACTACACTCAATGACACTAAAATAAGACCCTTGATATACCGTAGGGTGGGCACTGCCCACCAGCCTTAATTCAGTGGCATTCATACTAAACTCAAGGAAGCGTTCTTTTGCCGGGATTAAAAAAATAGCAAACTGGCAGTTAAGTTCATTGAGTCAAACCCCTACGGATTTCCTCGCCTGGGGTTTCTGTTGAGTCGGTGACTTTTGCGCTCGACGAACTATACCAATTGTTTTTGGCAAAACCCCAACTAACTGAGCAATCACCTCATCTGAGAGTTCATCAATAAGCTGGGCGTCGAAATATTTATAGAGTAAACTCAATAAGATTTTGGCACGGTGTAGTGGTACATAAGTTGTCATGGCATGTTGAGTGAACAAAATCCAGCGCTGCCGTAATTGATACGCTTTCTGGCGTTCGTACCGCGATTCAGGATACACTAACGAAAGCGTACCAAGGGGAATCACTCGCGTGCAATCTACATCGAAAAGTCCACCAACGGCAGCACCAGAACCCGCCAGTTCTGCATGATGACGGTGTATTATGATTAATGCATTACCACGAGTACTATTCACCCTGAGGAGTTGTCCTGTCTGTAACTGACTCAGGATTTCAGTGGGTTGAATAATGGGTTTGCGGATTAGGGCTAGCTCTGTCATGACACCTCACAAAAACCGGGTTATTATCTCTGATGATTAGGGGTAGATAGTTAAGGAATAATATTTTGTTGAAATTGTAACGCTGTTAACCAGAGCAGACATTGAACCTACTCGATTTTGCCTCCAAAGCGACGAATTACCAAAATTTTAGTAAAGGGAACAAATAGGTAATTTAAATGTGTCTTAGCCGAGCATTCCCCCACACTATCAGAGAAAATGACTTCAAAAACACTGTAACTTTAGCTCAGGGTTAATGGTAAATGACCAGAACTCCCTGATAGTAGTATTGAGAATAGAATTAACTTTTTCATAAAGCTAATTTGGCTCAGTTTTGGCATTCTCTGACATTTACCCAGATTGTCATTTTGATTTATTTTAATGAGTATAACGACTTATTTATTATTTTAAGCCACACTTCACTAAAGAATTGGGAAATTTCTGAATTCTCATGTAAAGAGTTGATGAAGAAGGCAGGAGGGGAGCAATGTAGAGACGTGCCATGGCGCGTCTGGAAGCAGGGGGAGCAGGGGGAGCAGGGGGAGCTGGGGGAACTGGGGGAGCTGGGGGAGCTGGGGGAGCAATGTTCCAGACGTAGCTACGGAATAGGCAAGTGATCGCAGTAAAGTTAAGAAAGACTCACATAGATACACCCTCGTTGATTAGGGAAATAACCGCATAAATAGTCATGGCACCAGAAAGAATCGTTCTCCTATCGAGCCGAGAAATCGAGAAAATGCGTCAAGCGGGACGTTTAGCCGCCAAGCTCCTGGATCACATTGAACCCATGATTCAGCCAGGAGTCAGTACCTTGGAACTCAATGATGAAGCCGAGCGCTGGACTCAGGAACATGGAGCAAAAAGCGCTCCCCTCGGTTATCATGACTTTCCTAAGTCAATTTGTACCAGTATTAATGAAGTCGTCTGTCACGGTATCCCCAATCCTAAACAAATTCTGCAAGATGGGGACATTATCAATATTGATGTCACCCCGATTGTGGATGGATTTCATGGGGATACGTCCCGAACCTTCTTTGTCGGTACACCTTCACCCATCGCCAAAAAACTGGTTGAAGTCACCTACGACTGTATGATGCGGGGAATCGCCGCCGTGAAACCGGGAAACCGCATTGGTGATATTGGGGCGGCTATTCAGGAATACGCGGAAGCTAATGGTTTTTCTGTGGTGCGGGATTTTGTCGGACACGGAGTTAATCGAATCTTTCATACGGCTCCCCAGGTGCCTCACTATGGTACTCGTGGTAAAGGAAAGCGTCTGCGCTCCGGGATGGTGTTCACCATTGAACCTATGATTAATGAAGGGACGTGGGAAGTGGAAATTCTGGCTGATAAATGGACAGCCGTGACCAAGGATCGTCAGCTTTCGGCTCAGTTTGAGCATACTATAGCAGTTACGTCAGATGGGGTAGAGATTCTAACCTTACCCGAACCGATGACAACGATGAAATCGGCGTGATGCATTGGGATGGGGGAGAATTTCCTACTCCCTAATCACCAATTACCCCGCTGAAGAAGTTTGACCTCTCCCTAACCCTCCCCTTGTCAAGGGGAGGGAACTCGAAGTTCGCTGCAACAAAACCTGCCCTTCTTGACACTCCCCGCCCTATAAGTGCGGGGATTCTTAGTTCCGCGACACACCTTACAATTATCTATCCTTGCGGCAATACTTAAACCAAACACCCGTAGAAAACTACCAAGTAGTCAAAAGAAAGCGGATTCGATATAGTCTTGTAAAATAAGCTCATATCCTTCAAGAAGGAACGGTTCACCAAATTGAGGGGCTGAAGTCGGCAATAGGTTCCTAGTATTAACAGAGCGTGAGTTTTTACAGATACGGTGGTAGCGAACTAGGGCGACATCAAACCGACAAGGAAGATCACTTAAATCGGGATTTCCTGCTAAAAACAGTTCAGCTGTTCGCCAAATTTTCGCTTGCTTAGAGGATGTAATCGCCAATTGACCATCGGCATCCCAATTCCCTCGACTGCGAGTTTTCACCTCGACAAAGGCTAAGATAGGTGACTCCGCGTTTGCTGGCAAGGGGGTAGGGGGCTGAAATTGGGGGTTTATATCCAGATTGGAGACAGGATTTTCCTTTACCTCTCCATCCCGATAGGCAATCAGGTCGATTTCTCCCCAGCGACAATGCCATCGGTAATGTAAAATAGTCCAACCTTGGGCTTGTAACCAGGTGGCAACGAGCTGTTCTCCTAGTTGTCCTTTTTTAGTTGTCATTTGTCCTTTTGCATTCGTCATTTGTCCTTTTGCATTCGTCATTCGTCATACCAAGTTGCAGTCTAAGGTAGAATCTGTCATGCTGAGTGGAGTCCGGAGCGAAGCGGAGGAACGAAACGAAGCATCTGCAGAACCCTTCACGACCTTCGAGGGCAGGCTCCAAGTCCGACTACTTATATAATTGGTCAGAAACATCTACAGATTTCACAAATTATGTTCAGATTCATTTTAGTTGGAATAGCTAGCTTCTTAATTTTTATTGGTAGTCTTTTTACCCTAGCGATGCTTCACGCTGCCCCGGCTTTGGCTGTGGATTATAACAAAGAATATTTGGTTAATTCAGATTTTTCCGATCGCGTGCTGACTGATGCCAGTTTTAACCAGGCGGATTTGCGAGAAAGTAATTTTAGCCAGGCGGATTTGCAGGGCGTTAGTTTTTTTGGGGCAAATCTGAAATTGGCGAATTTGGAAGGGGCAAATCTCAGCTACTCAACATTAGATAAAGCGCGTTTGAATGGTGCTAATTTGAAAAATGCCGTGCTTGAAAGTGCCTACGCTTTCAATGCTCAGTTTGATGGTGCGACAATTGAGGGAGCTGATTTTACGGACGCTTTTCTTGATCCCAAAGCCGAAGAACAATTGTGTCAAATGGCTACAGGTACAAACCCCACCACAGGTCGCCAAACTCGCGATACTTTATTCTGTTTTTAACTGTTAAGACTAGAGCTTCCCATTAAATTAGCTCCCCCGGCTCCACCCACAACCACAACTTATTCAGCAACCCCTAACTATATGGGGGCAAATTCATGAATGTCTAAGATGTTAGTTTGACGCATTTTCTGTAACTCTTGCAAGCGTTTATAGGCTTCCCGAATTCCTTGAGAATAGTATTCCTTACGTTTTGGATCAGTAGCGAAATTTAGCTTTTGCCATTGTTCTAGACAATATCGCTTGTGTTTGTTCCAGGTTACGACTTCTAAACAAGCAGCGGCAGAGCGAATGGCTAAGGGTGTGCGCGTAAGATCTTCACTACGCTTTTCATTTAAGTGGAATAAATGTTCGACCAGAACCATTTCCTCTGGAAACTGGATACTGCGGTCTTGTAATAGGGAAATTAGCTTTTCCGGGTGCTGTAATAGAATGGATTGAGCGACAGATTGCACATCTAAGATTTGCTGCCATAAAAATCGGTGAGGAGAAAGACTAAATAGCAAATCTTTGGCATCTAAGATGTCGATAATGGTCTGGCGATATTCGGGACGATGCAGATAAATTCGTAAGAGTAAGGCTTCCGCTTCTTCGAGTAGACTGTGTTCTTGGCTAAGGGATAAGTCAATCGAGACAGGTAATTTTTGCTGCTTCAGATTAGACTTGTCATCTTTCTTGATTGGAGTCTGGCGTAATTTATTCAGTTGCGTCTGGAAATTTTGGATGAGTCGAGGTATCAGATGAGTTTGCCCCTGACTCAGCTTTTCGGCAGAATAATCAATGTAATAGGTTTGTTGATTAACGTCCTCTAATTTGTACAGCAATTTGACGATTTTCTGAGCAACTTGTTTAAATTGGGGGGCTTGCTTGAGATCTTTTCCGATTATGAGTTGATCAATCTGCCAATGTAACCATAAGGGCGCGTTTTGGAGGAGCTGTTGGTATTGTTTTTCCCCATCAGGGGAATGGATGAGAAATTCGTCGGCGTCTTTACCATCAGGGAGGTTAAGTATCCGCAGTTGGACTTGCCCTTTGTAGGCTAAGTCGGCAATTTCTCCGATCGCACGTTCGGCGGCTGTGGTTCCGGCTTTGTCGGCGTCAAAGTTGAGGATGATTTGGTTGGATTCGGTGTAACGCAGCAGTAGGCGCATTTGCTCCAGACTTAAGGCTGTACCCAAGGAGGCGACGACGTTGTGAATCCCTACCCGATGCAGCGCGATCGCATCGAAATAGCCTTCGACAACTACGGCTTGATCCTGATCCGAGATGGCGTTGTAGGCTTTGTCTAAGGCAAATAAGGTTTTGCCTTTATTAAATAGCGGCGTTTCCGGAGAATTAAGATATTTGGGAAGTTCATCCCCTAATGCTCTCCCGCCAAACCCAATCACTCGCCCTTGACGATCATGAATCGGAATCATGATGCGATCGCGAAACCGATCATAATAACCGTCTCCTGATTTGCGTGGCAAAATTAATCCCGCATCTTTTACCAGTTGTACAGGTTTGCCTTTCTGTTCCACCAGATAACGGTACAGGGTTTCCCACGTCGCTGGTGCATACCCTAACTGAAACTGTTGCAGGGTTTCCTCACCCAGATGTCGCTGAGATTGTAAATACTCCAGCGCCTGCTGTCCTTGGGGTTGTCGGAGTGCGTGCTGATAAAATGAGGCGGCGAGTGCCAAAATCTCATACAGTTGCTCCTGTAAGGATAGCTGACGCTGTAACTCCTGACGTTGTTCAGGTGCCAGGGTTTTCACTCGGATTTGATAGCGCCGAGCTAAATCGAGAACCACCTCACTGAAGGACTGTTTTCCCGCTTCCATGAGGAATTTAATCGCACTTCCACCCGTACCGCAGCCGAAGCAGTAGTACATTTGTTTGTTGGGACTGACGGTAAAACTGGGTGTCTTTTCGCCATGGAAGGGACACAAGCCCACATACTCTTTACCCCGCTTTCGCAGCACAACTTGCTCCGAGACGATATCAACAATGTCTACTCGTTCTTTGACTTGGGCGATGGTGTCTGGGTGCAGTCGAGGAATTTGCACAGCGTTGTTCCTGAGAAATTGGTCATGGGCGAGTACATATCAAGGTTGGAGGGCGACAGCAGGGATAGGGTAGCTTCCGTGAGCCGTTTTTCCAGAACCCAATACGTCTATTGTAATTATGTGATATCCCACACCCAAGAATCAATGATGAATTCAGCCCAGACAATTATTCTCTCGCCATTGGAATTGAGGGTGATTGAGGAAATGAATAAAGTGCGAACAACGCCCACGTCTTATATTCCGCTTTTAAACAACTGGAAACAGCGGTTTTCGGGGAACCAGGTCAAACTTTCTCAACAAGTATTTTTACGCACAATTGAAGGTGTAAATGCGGTTGATGAGGCGATTGATTTTCTCCAATCCACTCGTCCTTTACCGCCGTTAAAACTATCTCTAGGGATGTCACAAGCAGCGAGGGATCATGTTCGTGATCAAGGAGAAACGGGAAATATTGGGCATATTGGTGGCGATCGCAGCACTCCTTTTATCCGTCTGAATCGGTATGGGCGTTGGCAGATCACAGGGGGTGAAAATATTACTTACGGTGTGGCGCGAGCGGATGAAATTATTATGCAATTAATTATCGATGATGGGGTGCGCGATCGCGGGCACCGAAACAATATCTTTAATTCCGCGTTTCAAGTTGCGGGTGTAGCTTTTGGCTATCATATTCAGTATCAAAATATGTGTGTCATTACTTATGCTGGGGGATATAATACGACCGAAGGCAGAAGGGAGTAAGCTTGATGGTAAGCTGTTCGGCATTTAAACCTTAATGTCAATCATGGCGAAATTATTGTAGTGCGAGCATCTTGCTCGCTACTAGGCATCTTGCTCGCTACTAGGCATCTTGCTCGCTACTAGGCATCTTGCTCGCTACTAGGCATCTTGCTCGCTACTATGCATCTTGCTCGCTACTAAGCATCTTGCTCGCTACTCAGCATCTTGCTCGCTACT
>NZ_JAVKBY010000006.1:0-35727 GCF_040222985.1 Coleofasciculus sp. F4-SAH-05 | reverse complement strand
AAATCGATTGGCGATACTCACGACTTTCGCCTGTGCTAGACTAATTTTAGAGATTAACACATTATTTATTACAATACAAGACTAAGAGAAAATAAAAAGTCGTCCTAAAAGGACGAGGCTTGTATCCCTAGTTCTCGGTCATGAGTCAGGTGACTATAAGAAGAATGTCGCTAACTCCCATAGCCGGAAATTTCGTTTCTGCGTCAAAGCTAAAGTAAGCATCGAGCTTACGGGGAAATTCTTTGAGTGACTTTTCAGGGGAAGTCTAAAAACCTGAGTCGGGGCGGGTTTATTTACATCGGGTTGCGACCGAAAAGATAGTCGTGAAACCCGCCCCTACAGAGGCACCACATACCGTGAAAAGTCAGAATTCTGTGAACCAGTTTCAACGGGTTTAAGCTTTTAGCCCCAACTTTAGTTGAGGGCTGACTGGATCGTGAAATTCGTCCTAAATGTTTTATCGACGTTTGGCGGCTGCTTTTTTCTTGGCAGCTTTTTCAGCTTTCTTGGCAGCTTTTTCGGCTGCGATCGCGGCTAATCGTGCCTGTTCTTTCTCCTCGGCGATTTTATCCAGATAGTAGTGGTAATCGCCCAGATAAGTCCGAAACTCGCCATCACGAATTTCTACAATTTTCGTCGCCACTTGGGAAATAAAATAACGGTCGTGGGAGACAATAATCACGGTGCCGTCATAATGCTGGAGGGCTTCCTCTAACATTTCTTTGGCGGGAATATCCAGGTGATTGGTTGGCTCATCCAATAGGAGTAAATTCGCGGGACGCAGCAGCATTTTGGCTAACGCCAGACGCGCTTTTTCCCCCCCACTCAAGGATTCGACTTTTTTGAAGACGGTTTCACCACTGAATAGAAATCGCCCTAATAAAGTACGAACCTCTTCATTTTTCCAATCGGGAACTTCATCATGGATGGTTTCCATGACGGTTTTAGTTGACTCCAGCGCTTCGGCTTGATTTTGCTCAAAATAGCCGGGGATCACATTATGCTTACCCAGTTCCACAATCCCTTCCGTGGCGTTTTCCATCCCCATCATCAGGTGTAATAGTGTGGATTTTCCTGAGCCATTTGGTCCCAAGAAAGCGATGCGATCGCCCCGTTCAACTAGCAACTCTGCACCGAGGAAAAGAATTTTGTCGTCGTAGGTATGTACCAATTCCTTAATATTAATAACCTCGCGACCACTCCGAGGGGCTGGGGGAAAGCGAAAATGTAAGCTTTTTAAGCTACCCGTTGGTGCTTCAATGCGTTCAACTTTTTCTAACTGTTTCTCACGGCTTTTTGCTTGGGTGCTGCGGGTTGCACTAGCGCGGAATCGTTCAACAAAGGCTTGCTGCTTTTCCAGTTCTTTTTGTTGACGCTCATAGGAGCTGAGTTGGGATTCTTGCATCTCAGCTTTTTGCTGCAAGTACGCCGAATAATTACCCAAGTAGGTGGTAGAGACGCCGCGTTCAGTTTCCACAATCTGGGTACAGAGGCGATCTAGAAATTCCCGGTCATGGGATACTATCACCATCGGGGTTTTTAATCCTTTCAGGTAATTTTCTAACCATTCGATGGTTTCTAAATCGATGTGGTTTGTCGGTTCATCTAACAGTAATATGTCAGGGCTTTGCAGCAGGATTTTGCCCAAACTCATCCGCATTTGCCAACCACCACTGAAGGCGCTAACTAAGCGATCGCCATCTTCGGGGGCAAATCCCATTTCTGGTAATATCTTCTCGATTTGCGCTTCTAGGCTGTACCCATCGAGGGCTTCAAACTGACGCTGCAATTTATCCAACTTGTGGATCAGGCGATCGAGTTGATCGGGATCAGCGGTTTCCATCTCCCGTTGCACCTGCGCCAGATTATGCTGTACTTGGTTGGCTTGTGTAAATACCGTCCAAAATTCTTCGCGCACCGTGCGACTTGGATCAACTTCAAATTCTTGGGTGAGGTAAGCGATGTGGAGACTCGTCGGGCGAATCACTTCCCCATCCGTGGGTTCTATCTCCCCCGCAATAATCTTAAGTTGAGTCGATTTACCCGCACCATTAACGCCAACTAAGCCGATGCGATCGCCCGGTTTGACTTCCCAGTTGACATCCTTGAGAACTTCGCCAGTGGGATAAATTTTACTAATGTGTTCTAGTCTCAGCATGGGTGTATTGTCTCAAGCAGATTACAGCAGGGAGATTGAGCGATCAGACGTTTTAGGTGCGCCGCTGACTCTCCATCCGAGTTTATCGTAACAAAATTTAATGGATCGGTTCGTAGTTGCGCTTTAGCGCCGGTTCGTGCAACCCGAAAGACATCTTTAGGGGGGTTTAGGGGTAAAGCTAGGATCTCTACCGATAATCTATCAACAAAACCCGCCCTTGGTCATACAAAAGAGGGTTGGGTATCGTTTTGTAGGGGCGGGTTTAGCCGTTTAATTAGGATATCTACCAATAACCTTTCAACAAAACCCGCCCTTTGTCATAGTGAAGATAATCTAAAGGGTGCAGCGGGGTTAGCGGTGAGAGGGTATGGAAAAGGAATACAAAGAAGACTTGGCATATATCCACGATGTCGGATTCCGGGATTACGCCCTGAAATCTGCACCTGGTATACTGGCAATTCTCGCTCAACACCAAATACGAGAAGGCTTAGTCGTGGATTTGGGTTGTGGGAGTGGATTATGGGCGCAGGAACTGGTAAAGGCAAATTATCACGTTTTCGGCGTTGATAGTTCAGAGTCTATGATTGCCATAGAACGAACCCGAGTCCTAGAGCGTCGGTCAAGTATTCCTAGAAACCGGGTTTCTCGTCAGGATGACAACGCAATATCAACCTTTCACCCAAAGAAACCCGGTTTCTTGACCGATGTCCTAGAAGCTGAGTTTCAGGTTGAGTCACTATTCAAAGCATGAGTTGGAATTTAACCCTTAGCGAATTACTCCTTGTTGTTGAGCTAATGTGTGATTTAGCACAACCACAGAATTTGCCGATAAATGCCAAGTTTTTACAGTCGAGTTTAGTGCTTTTTTTAGGGCGTCATGTAATGGTGGAAGCCATTCTTCTTTATGTCCATTGATCACTAATAGTAAGCGAAAATCAATTTTTTCTAAATCGAGTGTCTGAAAGAGAGAAGGTAATTCTGTCCATGTTGCATGGCGTTTTAAGCAAGTTGCCATACAGAGATTCAGCCCGTTCGTCAATTTCTCTCTGATTTCTTCGATAAAATCGTCAAACCCTGGTTGTGTTTCAGGACGAGGTGAGCTAGATTTTGCTTCAATAATCAATACCTTTGGTGAATTGGGAGGATATAGCAACAAAAGCTCTGCTATCTTAACGCCTTCCTGGATGTTTTGGTATGTTTGACTTTTTTCAATATGGAAGCAATGTCCTTCTGGATAAGGTCTGAACGTCATTCCAGATTCAATAATCGGTTGAGTGGTCATTGAAAAGCCAGCCCCACTTCTTCTTTGTAAAGCTGGATAGATTCATCAATGATAGGATTACTCGGCAAACCATCTTTTAGATCGGCAATAGTCCACTGTTCAGGATTAGTTGAAATTATTTTGATTGAGATTTCATTGTGTTTTTGAGCGATTAGAAATAATTTTTTGACCACAAAGTAAGAGTGACTTGCCATGAAAAACTGAATTCCGCACTTCGCTAACATAGCGATAATGTCAAGGAATTTGGAAATGGCGTTTGGATGCAGCGCGGCTTCTGGTTCATCAATAAAAATGACTGATTGCGGATCAAGATAGCGGTTTACAAGTAAAATATCGAGAATCGAAATTTTCTTGATGCCTTCTGCTGTAACTCCAATAGAGAACTTTTGATGTCCTTTCTTAAATTGCCAAATTCCTGAACTTTCGTCATCCTCAATTTTGCCGTCTAAGATATCTTTTAGGTTTCTTCGCGATTCAGCAAATTTTCTATAATTTCTGCCACCTTTAGGAGATTGACGCAAGGCGCGGGCTAGATCCAGGTAGGTATCATCAAACCCAAATTTTTTGTCTTTTTCACGAGTTTCTAAAATGATTGAATGCAGAGAAATAACTTCTTTGGCTGGTAAAAAAATTGAGTTACTCTGGCGGGGTGTAACATGATTGTCTAAGTTCTGAATAGTCTTGGTTGTATCTCTGCCGAAAGTATAAACAAATTTTTGATTATCAACGCAAATCTGGAAGGATAAAGGTTCATCCGCTCCTTTTCTCACGAGTTCGCCGATTTTCTCCGTCTCGAATGTCCAGTAAAGTTTGTCTGCCAATATTTCTTCAGCGCTGCGTGGTTCATTGCCCCGTTTATAGGTTTCCAAGGTTCGCATGACACTGTAAAGAGCCTTAAGTAATATTGTTTTACCTGTGCTATTTTTACCAATAATTAAGTTAATATTGCCTAGGTGTTCGCACTTAAGCTGGTCTATCGGACCAAAATTTTTGAGTTGAAGGCTGTTTAGCATGGGTTATTTCTCTCGACTTTCTGCACGGTAACTTGAACTCGACAACAGCCAGAGTGGATTAGCTATGCTTTCTTTATGATAATCTGAATCGGTTGATTGAGCTAACGTAGGGAAGGAGAAATCGAGGAAGGAGTCATTTATCCGATTAAGTCATAAGCTTTGGCTTTAAGCAGAATCATCAGATGCTCTAACTGCTCATATAAATCAAGTTCTGTTGCTTCAGCTTCTGTGAGTGTTCCTTCTCGGTTTTTGTCTAGCAGCGTGCGGAGACGTTCTTGAGCTTCTGCGGAAACTTTAAAGGTAGTGATTTCTTGAGGAGTAGGGCGGGTGATCAGAAAGTCTAGAGCTTCAGTGTATGCAATTGGAGCATCTGTTGGGCTAGTAACAGATGAGATTTGGTTAGGTAAAGGAATTCTGGGGGGAACGGTTTCTACGAGACGCTGTAGTAATTCGGGGAGACGCTCCCGAAGGGGTTCTAGGCGTTGAGCCAGTTCGTCTGGTACGTGAATGGTGAGTTCAGCCATTGGTGCTTTTTCGTGTCTGAAAAACTGTGAGTTGATAACCAGCTTGGATGAGTTATGTTCTCTCTATCTTATGCTGAATCGCACGCTCCTCATATTCTGGTGGGCAGTGCCCACCCTACGGTATATCAAGAGTTTCGGTGATCCCAAAAGGTAAATTTTCAGTGCCATTGATCTGATGCTGAATCGATTGATTGAACTGACGCGATTTCCCTGGCTACATCCCCAACTCTTTTACTTGAATGCTTACCTACGGACTTATCGCCCCTCTAGCCAACTTTCCACATCCTGTAAACTCTCAAAATCTAAAATATCCTCTGTTAAACTTTCCAAATTTTCAAGAGATAAATTTCCAACTCTACTGGTTATTGCAACTGGAATTTCTCCAAAACGCTTTTTTAGTAAACGCATAGCGAGAGCAATAGTTTGTTTAATTCGCCCTTGTTCTTCTGCATAAGTTATCCTCCCTTTCTCATCTTGTAACATTATCCCTCTGCGATCAACTACTTCTAATTCTTCCACCGTCATTTTAGCTTGGTTGGCAATATTTAAAGCGAGTTCTATCTCACTAACTTCGCCTAAACTATCTGGTATTGTATCCAAGGTAGCAGCTTCTTTAATAAAATAAATCCACTTATCACTTAAACTGTTTAATTCTGACAGGGTTTTCTTGAATTTGGGCAATTCTATAAAAATGAGTTGCAATTCTACATCAGGATATTCAAATTTTTTGTTTTTTTCCTGAAAGACAAATTGATTAATCACATCGGGAGTCTGGTTAAACAGGATAAAGTCGGTAATTGTTACCGCAATTACTGGAGTGAGACTGAGATACTCTTCTCCAATTCCTAGTTGATTGCTATAAGCTTTACTCAAGTTATAAATTACCCGTTTACTAAAAGCACTTACCCGCGCTATTTGCATTTCAATTACTACAATAGATCCATCATATAAAACAGCTTTAATATCCAGATAAGTATCTTTTAATGTCATCGCCTGACCCGGATTATAGGGATTGACAATGGTTAACGATTGGATAATTTTTTCCTCTCCATAAATAATGGCATTGAGAAAGCTGATTAATATCTCTTTGCTTTGCTCGGAACCGAATATTTTCTTAAAGGCATAATCGACCTTGGGACTGATAAACTTCATGGTTTCTCCCTTTTTAGCCTGAAGTGATGGAATCTTCGTTTATGTTATCACAAAAAACTGTATCAAAAGCTTATGACTGCGTAACAGCGCATCCCCTAACATGGTTTCTATAGTGCCAGAGGCAAATGACTCATCCAAATACAAGCCAATAAACTCCTCGGCTGCTGCCGGATTAATCGTATTCAGTCCCTTCCTAATTTCTAGGATGGCATCGCCGACGGGATCTGCTACCTCATAAACCCAGCGGTGAACATTAGAACGCCCCACTTTCATTACCACGGCTAACCGATTTTGGGTAATGCCATAACGTTGCAAGACCTGTTTGAGTGCTTTGCCTGCTTTTCCCATGCCTGAGATTGTGTCAAAGGCTGACAACCGGATAAATGTTGACAAAGCCTGTTCCCTATAACGACTCCTTACCCTCATCTGACTCATCCAGATACAACCTAATGAACTCGTCGGCTGCCGTTGGATTAAGCTTATTCAGCCCTTTCCTAATTTCGAGAATGGCATCACCTCCTGGATCTCGACTCTCATTGACCCAGTGGTGAATTGTTGATCGCCCAATACCCATGGCTACCGCCAACTTGTTTTGGCTAATGCCGTAGGTTTCCAACACCTGTCTTAAAGATTTTCCTGCCTTTCGCATGGTTTCTATCGTGCCAGAGGCAAATGACTCATCTAAATACAAGCCAATAAACTCCTCGGCTACTACCGGATTAATCTTCTTCAGCCCTTTTCTAATTTCTAAGATGGCATCACCTCCAGGATCTCGATTTTCATTCACCCAACGGTTGATACTAGAACGCCCAATACCCATCGCCACCGCCAACTTATTTTGGCTAATGCCATAGGCTTCTAACACTTGATTTAGCACTGTCCCTGCTTTTCCCATGCCAAAATTTTGTCAAAGGCTCATGAAGGCGAAATGCTAACAAAACACCTTCTCTAAGACTGTTCCTCATCCTCCTCTGACTCATCCAGATACAAACGAATGAACTCTTCTGCTGCTGCTGGATTAATCGTATTCAGTCCCTTCCTAATTTCTAGGATGGCATCGCCGACAGGATCGGCAACCTCATAAACCCAGCGGTGAACATTAGAACGCCCAACTTGCATTACCACGGCTAACCGATTTTGGGTAATGCCATAACGTTGCAAGACCTGTTTGAGTGCTTTGCCTGCTTTTCCCATGCCTCAGATTGTGTCAGAGGCTCATAACTGAGTAAATGTTCCATATATGGAAAACTCAGGTATGATGGTTTTGTTCCACATAAGGAACAAAACAAAAAAAGCAGTTAAATCCTTATGACACAAGAGTTTATTCCCAACCCAACCCCCAACCCGCAAACCCCTCTCCCTGCCAATCCACCATCAGAACCCAATCGAGTCCCCCTAAAAGTTCTAGTCATCAGCACGCCCCAAGGCGTCAGTAACACCATTCACACTTTTTACCGGCTTGGCTACGCCCAAGTCAGTGAATGGAGTAAACCTCAGCCGACTCAAAATCCTGGTGAGGTTATGAGTATCATGATCCGCCGTATTCAGGTTGACTAATCGGCAGCACAAATAACCTAACCCCTTCTGTCGCTAAGAAGGGGGAACAAGACACTCATCTCAAATCACGAATAGTCATGCAATCGCTACGCCACCGCATCAATCACCAAACCTTTGTCATCACCCTCCCACAAATCGCCAAACATCTGAAAATTAACCCAAAGCGCATCCTCAACTGGGAAAAGTGGTATAACGTCCTCTGGGTACATATCGAAGGATTGGGCGGTTACTTTATTAGTTACCGCCAGCTAGAACAGTGGATTGCCGCTTGTCGTACCCTAATCCGCTTCTGCCCAAACCTGGAAACCCTAAATACCCTTTGGTTACTCATCCAGCAAGAATCTCAACGATACACAAAAGAAGGCTTTTCTCGACTCGAAGCCATCTGGCAACAACGGCAAACATATTTGTGCGATCGCTATGGCAAAATGAGGTAATCTCGGCAAACACGATTAGAAAGATACCCTAATGTTAAGAATCGGTAAAATACTCACCGCTTTATCACTCTCCCTATTTTTACTGGTAACGGCTTGTGCCGCACCATCCACCGCTCCCCCACCCTCTACCGAAGCGCCTCAAACTAGCACTCAGGCTCCCACAGGTGAATCTTTGGCTGGGGGGCAATTTAATCAATTCTTCCCCAACGCTAGCGGTGATTATCAGCGAGTGTTTGCCCAAGAGAAAACTGGATTTGCCGAAGCCAAGTTGAAACAGGATGGCAAGGATGTGGCGGTGCTGTCGATTAATGATTTAGCTAATAACCCAAGTGCAGCTAAGAAATTCCAGGATAGTTCTAAAACAATTGCCGGGTATCCTGCTGTCGAACGGGGGAAGACACAAACCGCGATTCTAGTTCGCGATCGCTTCCAAGTCAAAGTCCAATCCCGTGACGACTCTTTTACCCCTAGCGATCGCGAAGCTTGGTTAGAGAAATTTAACCTGCAAGGATTATCCCAGCTCAAATAAAATTGGTCATTCGTCACAACACTGATTTCACAGATTTATTGTCCAGATGCGGGTAGGAGATGAAAGTTTAGTTACACTGATTACACAGAAAGGTTAGTTCTCTATCATTTGTGATTGGTCATTTGGCGAAAACTAAAAGCACTACTTAAACAATTTCGAGGAAACTGTAAATGAGTAAATCTATTATTGAATTAGTTGATAACTTACCTCAAGGTGGATTAACCGTTTCCGTCTTGAAAGCCTTAGACTTTGTGGCTCCCGGTGATTGGCAAAATATAGTCGGCTTTGAAAATACCGTGCGGGACGTTACAGGGGAAGATGATCCAGCATTAATTCAGGATATTAGTGAACGCGCTCTTTGGCTCTATAACGACAAGTCTCAAGGCTATCAACGGGCAATTTGGCTGTTCCAGTCTGTTGATAGTGCGGATTTTGCCCTCGGTGCGGCAGCTTTAGCCAATAAAATCGGTGAACGAGTTTCATTTCTGGGATTTTTAAATCGACTTACTCCCAAAGCTGATACGGCACAAACTATCGATCTATGTTTAAAAGTTGTGGCAGAATTGGTGGCGTTTTGTCAAATTAATGGCATTCCTGGAGACAGTATCGGGGATTTTGTCAATGCTTTAGCTGACTATAGCGGTGAGTCGATGATCCGGATGGCGGGACTTATCTGTCTTGATGGTTTGATTCCCCTGGGTCCCGATTTCATTCAAGCCGCGCAATCGACTCTTTCTGGATTAAGTCCCTCGCGATTAGAGCAAAATTCCACCTTCCAACAAATCAGTGGCTTGATTCCGGGAAATAGTTCTGAAGGAAAGCTGAACTTTATTGGGGAAAGCTTCGATGCGGTGAAAGGTTGGATGGGTGGCGTAGTCGCGGCGAGAGGGTTAACGCCACAAAAGGTGGTTAATAATCTGCAAGGATTTGTGGAAATTGCGGATGATAAGTTGGATTATCTGGCTGCGTTTTTAGACACATCAACGAATTATTACGAACATACTGGTACTCAAACCGTCGCCCGCCGTTTAATTGAACGAGCAGCGGCTGAAATTTGATAGAACAATTCCCCGTTCAATCTATAAAAAGTAGACGGCGAATGAGTAGACGGCGAATGGAATTCACGTCTACACAAACAAAGTCCGCCTGCGCGGACTTTTAAGACAAATTTTAGTTAATTTCCCCCAACCCCCCTCATTCCCCTTATAGATCCCCCTTCCGTCCCCCTTCAAAAAGGGGAGACCAGTCGTTACACAAAACTAAAGTAACTATCATTCAAACTCAGACTGCTTTCACCTTGTACAATACCAATCAATTCATCTTGACCTGATGGTGTAGAAGACTGGAGGAAAACGCCAATTCCTGATGGTAAACTGGGGGAAACAGTGGCGAGTTGATAGTCAGCCACACTGCCATGAAGTTCGATGATATCTTGATTGATATCAAAATCAGTAATTAGGGCGTAATCGGTAGAACCATCGGTTGTCCCGTTAGCATCATCGTAATAAGCGCTGAATACATCTCCAAGTTGGAACACATCTGCACCAAAGCCACCGATAAGACTATCCACTTCTCCTAAACCAGGATTTGCCAGATTGAGTTCAACACCGATTAACAGATCATCGCCGCGATCGCCAAATAACATATCATTCCCTGTACCGCCGAAGAGATAGTCATCGCCGCGATCGCCAAATAGCATATCACTTCCGGCTTCACCAAACAGGTTATCATCGCCGCGATCGCCAAACAGGGTATCATTGCCGCCACCGCCGACTAAATCATCATCATCGCGCAAGCCAGAGAGAATGTCATCACCGGGAGTGCCAAACAAGGTATCATCGTCATCGGTACCAATGAGTTCAGTATCGGAAATTAGCACATTGTCATAATCCACAAATAAACCATTATTAGAATTATTGGTTTCATCGGTTTCAGGAAGTGTTCCGTCTTGATCAATGATCATGCCAATGTAGTAAATTCCATCACCATTCCAGGTAGAATCGTTAATTCCTGGCAAGGTTAACCCCGTTGTATAAGCACCAATGCTGTTAGCCGCTAAACCATTAATTGTCGTACTCCCGAGAAATTGATCCGCCTTATCGATAGTATTATCGGTAGAAACGTAGAAAGAAACATCAAACGCTCCGGCGGTAAACATTTCCGTATTTTGCACTTCAAAATTGACATCGAAGTTATCACCAGCGGCTAAGGGTTCCTGCACTAAGTTGAAATCTACGCCAACTAAATCCGCCAGTTGGGTATTATTGATGACCACATTATCCGTATCCAACATCAAGCCAACATTGGCATTATCCGTTTCAATTGTTTCCGTGATATCATCACCAGAATCAATCATCATGCCGATATGGTAGCTGCCATCTCCACTCCAGAACGCATCATTAGCTTCAGGGAGAATAAAGTTGCTAGTAAACGTGCCACTGCTATTGGCTGCCAATCCAGTGAAACTGATTGTATTCAGTAGTAAATCTGAGTTGCTAATATTGCTATCACTGGACAAATATAAGGAGACATCAAATGCACCAGCCGCTGCTGCACCACTATTTTCAATCGTCAAGTCAATGTCGAAACTATCACCAGCATTGAGCGGTTCTGGAGTGACATTTAAATTCAGTCCAGACAAGTTTGCCATTTGGGTATTATTGATGACAACATCATCGTAATCGAACAAAAAGCCAACATTTGAGTTATTGGTTTCATTGATTTCCGTAACATCTGCCCCAGAATCAACCCGCATTCCGATGTAATAGGTATCATCTCCATATAAATCCCAGACGGAATGATTAACACCGGGCAAGTTTAAGCTAGTGGTAAAGGAGCCTGTGTTGTTCCCCGCTAAACCATTAATCGTGGTACTGCCTAACAGATGATCCGTGGTACTGATGTAGTTATTATTGGAGAGATAGAAAGACACATCAAAAGCACCAGCGCTACTTCCTGTATTGCTAATGTCAAAATCAATGTCAAAACTATCACCGGCATCAAGGGGTTCTGGAGTGACATCAAAATACAACCCAGATAAGTCAGCCATTTGGGTATTATTGATGACAACATCATCGTAATCGAACAAAAAGCCAACATTTGAGTTATTGGTTTCATTGACTTCTGTAATATCTGCCCCTGAATCAACCCGCATTCCGATGTAATAGGTATCATCTCCATATAAATCCCAGACGGAATGATTAACACTGGGTAAGTTTAAGCTAGTGGTAAAGGAGCCTGTGTTGTTCCCGGCTAACCCATTAATCGTGGTACTGCCTAACAGATGATCCGTGGTACTGATGTAGTTATTATTGGAGAGATAGAAAGACACATCAAAAGCACCAGCGCTACTACCTGTATTGGTAATGTCAAAATCAATGTCAAAACTATCACCGGCATCTAGAGGTTCTGGATTAACATTAAAGTCCCACCCCCACAAATCAGCTAATTGGGTATTGTTAATTACCACATCATCGTAGTCGTACAAAAAGCCGACATTAGAATTGTTGGTTTCATTGGTTTCGGTGACATCTGCTCCCGAATCAACCTGCATACCGATGTAATAGGTATCATCTCCATATAAATTCCAGAAGGAATGATTAACACCGGGCAAGTTTAAGCTGGTGGTAAAGGAGCCTGTGTTGTTCCCGGCTAACCCATTAATCGTGGTACTGCCTAACAGATGAAATCAGGTTTTCCCAGATATCAACTGCGTATTCAAACGCTGTTTGAGCTTCGGTGGAAAAACCGTTATAGTTAACGTTGATTGTAGAGGGTTGAGTTTGAGCTGCTAACAGATTTGGCGTTGTCGTTGATTCTGCCTGTTGAGTCCCGTTGTCAGTGAGATCTAAGCCTGTTTGCCTACCTGAAATGATGCTGGCTTGAGGTGTCTGATCAAAATTCTCAGTTGCCGTACCCGAACTATCCGTGTCAATAGACAAATTCTCGGCTTCTGCTACACCAAAGAAATTACCAAACATCAGAGCTAATTCGGTGGAGGTGGAGAAGGATTCGTCGTGAGATGCCATAAGAGTCTCTCCTGTGTAGGGAAAATTGTGTGCAGATGTCAGATGTTGACCTCTCTGCCCTCTTGTGTCTCTCAGGAGTTGACCCTTATGCAGTTTTTTGGGAAGGAAATTTAATTTTACAAAAGTTTATTTTTACTTGACAAACTGGCATTAAACAGATATAAAAAATCCATTGTCTGTCAGTCGCGGTAACGTTTCAACCCAGTTAATAGAATAAACGCGATCGCGAATCCCCCAGCAACTCCGGAAATCAGCAGAGTATCCGGATGACGTACTGCGATCGCAATATACGCCCAAGCAATCACTAGAGGAAAAGCAATATCTGATCGCTGCCTAATCACCGTTGCTGTAATCGCCGCCCCGACAATCAGGGCAATTGCCGTCCACACTGAGGGATTAATCCCCCATCCATTCCAGTCAAGGTCATAGAGTACAATTGCCACATTCAGAATCGTGGCGACACTAATCCACGCCAAATAGATACTCACGGGAATGTGAATATACCATTTCTGTTTCCGAGACACCCTGACAGAACCAATACCCAACCGCCAATACACTCGAATCAGTGGCACTAAAATCCCCAGCATCGCCACCAGCGACAGCGCAAACTGGCGATACTGGAACAAAAATACCCAAACAATCTGGGCAACACTCGCCAGCACTAAACCATAACCCATCTGACGCAGATAAGTATTTTGCCCCTGGTTGGGCAATACCTGATAGATCCCCAGACTAATCAAACCCAGATAAATGATCCCCCATATAGCAAAAGCATAGCTGGCTGGGATAATCTTAATTTCCCCAAAGAGAGTATTGGAGATTTCGCCGATTGTTAGTCCACCAATCGGCGCGATATTTGCCCAGACATTAATACCAAAAGCGGCAATGATCGCACTCAATGTGAGAACTTGCCGGAGGCGATCTGAGTTTAAATAGGAATTGAGCCGTTTCATATTCTCACCGAGTTCAAATCTCGGTTATGCTGAAGATCACTTGAGTTTTTGCTTAATAAATGACACAAGTTGTCCCATTTGTTTTTTCAACCCATCAACTTCTGACTGTAAATGTTCAATTTTTGCATTTAATGCTTGAACTTCGTCTGATGAAACACCAGGATCTTCACCCGCAGGGGCTTCTTCTTTGGGTGGCGGAGCCATAACGGGGCGTTTTTTCGCCTTCGCCATCGCTTCCTTGATCGCATCAACCAGTTGCTTCTTTTCAAAGGGCTTTTCGACGAAGGCAAAATACTCAAACGGCTCCGGTATCTTCTCCGTTACTTCTTCCTTACGACCTGACATTAATACTAAAGGAATGCTCTGGAGAGTACCGTCACTTTGAATGTGTTGAAAAACATCCCAACCACTCATTTTAGGCAGCAGAAAATCTAACATAATTAGGTTGGGATGCTCCTGACGGATCTGATTAAGACCTTCAATACCATCTTTGGCTTCTAACACTTCAAAGTTACCGGGCGGCAACATTTCTTTAACACGCATCCGGATGACTCTACTGTCATCAATAACTAATATTTTATGGCTTGCCACGACTGACTCCTTTGGAGAGGTAAAAGAAAAACGTCTTCAGCCCAGGTAGACCAGACCCCATAACTCCACTCAGACAGACCTCACAGAATCTGTTTTCGGGAAAACAACGGATGACTGACCGACACCTGTAACTCTTTTGCTGTTTTGAGATTGAACCCAAAAGCACTCATTGTCCATGATTCTAGATTAATCTGCTTGGTTGGTTGAGAGCAAAACTCGGCTCAAATCAGAGTCAGAGTAAAATGCTCTACCATTTGTATCGTACAGAGTAACACTGTTGCTGATAGCTCACCACAATTATTATGGATTTGCCGACTCAACCCAATCTGTCTGCTAAAAACCGTTGGCGAGAGGAAATCACTGCCCTACCCAGTTGGTTGCGACGCCCCATTGGTAATGCTAGTGATATCTCCACGGTGCAGCGCATTGTGAAACAACGGCAAATTCACACGATCTGTGAAGAGGGGCGCTGTCCCAATCGGGGGGAGTGTTATGCCAACAAAACGGCGACCTTTTTGCTGATGGGTCCAACCTGCACCCGTGCTTGTGCGTTTTGTCAAGTTGATAAGGGTCATTCTCCTATGCCCCTTGATCCTGAAGAACCCCAGAAAATTGCCGAATCGGTTCAGTTGTTGGGATTGCGGTATGTGGTACTGACATCAGTGGCGCGAGATGATTTACCGGATCAGGGTGCGGGTTGGTTTGTTGCCACAATGGATGCCATCCGGCGACTGAATCCAGATACTCAGATTGAGGTGCTAACAGCAGATTTTTGGGGCGGGAGAGGTAAGGAGAATCAAACGCCAACCGAGTTGCAGCGTCAACGGGTGAAAACGGTGGTTCAGGCGCGTCCAGCTTGTTATAACCACAATATTGAAACCGTGAAACGACTACAGGGACAAGTGCGCCGAGGTGCCCAATACGAGCGATCGCTTGATGTTCTCCGCTTCGTTAAAACCTTTGATCCGACAATTCCCACCAAGTCAGGATTGATGGTGGGACATGGAGAGACGGAAGCCGAGGTGATCGAAGCCATGGAGGATTTACGCCGTGCTGAATGCGATCGCCTTACCCTAGGACAATATATGCGTCCCTCTCTGGAACACCTGAGAGTGCAGCGCTATTGGACACCCGAGGAATTTGAGCGACTGGGTGCGATCGCTAAAGACATGGGTTTCACTCATGTCCGTTCGGGTCCCTTGGTTCGCAGTTCCTATCACGCGGGTGAATGACCTGAATTAATGGGATTCAGTAGGAAGACAAGGAAACAGGGAATAGTGATTGGATTCATCAAGCCTGATCGTGTGTGGTTCGCCCACCCATATTCAAAGTCTTGACTCAGATACCGGGCGAACGGCACAACAGGTATTAAACGAGGCGAAACATATATCGAAGCCGACTTGGTTGGCAAATCCGATACAGTGCGATCGGCACATAAATACCTAGGGCTGTGCCAAGGATAAGGTGCGCGATCGGATTGGTAAACCCGAAGACATATTGGAGGAAAATTCGTAGTGGAGCCGAAGCGATTGTATGAGCCACGAATATTTCTAGCGACAACCTTCCCCACTGTTTCACAACGTCAATTCTATTAAACCGATCCAGGAGAATTGCCAAAGCAACTGAGGCGGCGATGCCAAAGATAGCCACTATAGGCGTCAGTAATTTGACCGCCATCAAATTGAACCCAACCGCTAATCCCACAGCACAAAATCCACCACTTGTAACAACAAGCAAAGTTTGGGTTTTCCATTGACTCAACTGTGACATTAATCGACTACTGCCTACTACCGCACCTAAGGCGAGGTAGATAGCATAGCGGCGGACTGAATATAAAACCCTCCACGAACCTAAGCCAACATCAGCAATTTGCGTCAAGTAAAACAAAATCGCCAAAATTAAAAATACTCTGGAAGAAACATTGAGTTTGTGGACAATTACGTAGACCACCATGATGACAAACAATGTGTAGAGAAACCAATATTGCATCACAGGTTGGTAGATAATTCGCCACAAGTTACTCAAGGAAACTGAACTATTGGTATAACTCGATACTATAGCCTGCAGGACAGTCTGAAGCACCGACCAGATAACGTAGGGGTAGGCGATAACTTTGAGCTTACTGACGACAAATTCTCTTAGCGGTTTAGAGGCTGAACGCTCAATAAATAATCCTGAAAGGTAAAAAAAAAGTGGCATGTGAAAGGAATAAATCCACTGATCAATCGAGACAATTCCCGTTGAATTATCAATGATTGAGCTATTAACTAAACCTCGGAGCGTATGACCAAAAACGACTAAAAGTATTCCGATACCCTTGGCATAATCAATCCATTGAACCCGCTGTTTAGTCGCTAATGGAGTCTGGGTCTGTCTAGAGATATTACCCATCAGCCAATCCTCAACTCAGAGTGCATATCTATGGGAATGTTTAATTATACTGAAAATCAAACACTTTGGGATTTATAGCGCTACGCTAGGCGTGTATTTACACATTAGAAATTTAGGCTTTATCAGGAGTATATTAGAACATTTGTACTGCAACTACGTGAAAGCGTACTGCTATAGGTTAGATTTTAACAGATCGAAACTTAATTTTGGATCTTAAGCGCATAGTCCCGGAACCGATCCAAATCGGCTTGAATCGTAGACTCGACAATTTGACCTAAAAATAAACCATCCATCAACTTACCTAAGATGCCGGGAATATCGTAAGCCACCGTAAGTTTAACAACACTACTTCCGTGGCGATCATAAAAACGCACTGCACCCCGATTCGGTAAACCATCAACAGATTCCCACTGAATAATCTGATGGGGTACTAATTTCAAAATGCGAGAGATCCAGCTAAATTCAAAGCCACTGCTGGCGAGTTTCCAACGGGATAAATCTGGATTATCTTCTAATACTTGTACCGAGTCAATCCACTTCATCCAGCGAGGCATTTGCTCTAAATCAGACCAGAGGCTCCAAACGGTTTCCATTGGCACCTCAACTTCAACCTGTACACTGTGTTCTAGCCAGTCAGAGTTATTTGTCATTTGTCATTTGTCATTTGTCATTTGTCATTTGTCATTGGAACAATCTTCATCCAGCTCCCCCTGCTTCCCCTGCTCCCTCAGCTTCCCAGCTTCATCGTATCTACGAAGCTGTTCAACTATTTCCATGTCTACCCCTACACACCTACTTCCCCGGTTCTTAGATATCGTTTAACTTGTGGTAATGAGAGTTGGTTCTACAGATGTTTGTCCATGTTCGAGAATCGCTTTAGCCGCACGCCGTCCAGATAGGGTCGCTCCTTCCATACTATCGATGTAATCTTGTTGAGTGTAGCTACCTGCCAAGAAGAAGTTGCTCACTGAGGTTTTTTGGTTAGGACGATAGGGGTCCATTCCTGGAGCTTCTCGGTAAAGAGATTGAGCTAATTTAACCACACTGTACCAGGTCATGTTCAATTCCCGCGAAGAGGGGAAGAGTTCGTGGACTTGCTGGAGGACATGGTGGGCGATGGATTCATTAGTTTGCCGGATAAATGGATCACCGGGCGTTAGTACTAATTGCAACAGTGACCCTTGTCCTTCTTTGTAATAGTCACCGGGACTGGTTAAGGCTAAGTCGGCAAAGCAGGAGAAGTCCGCATCGGGAGTATAGAGGAGATTATCCATCCCTGTAGCTTGTGCCAGTTGCTTCCTTTTTTGAGGATCATGGAGTTCTGTCACCCAGCCATCAAACTGCAGTTGTACGGTGGCGACAGGTACGGTGTCTAGGTTATAGAGATTGTCAAACTCTGACCATTTGCGCCATGATTCTGGCAACAGACGCTGCACTCCTGGCACATCGGCGGCGCAAACGTAAGCATCGGCGGTAATGGTTTCTTCGCTTTCGCCTTGGGCGATGACTAAACCTGTCACGTTGGCTGAGTCTCCTGTCTCGGTATAGAGGATTTCTCTAACTCGTCGCCGGGTATAAATTTTTGCCCCTCGCGCTTCCAGGTAATTGATAATCGGTTGATGTAAATATTCATTCGGCGAACCTTCCAGCATCCTGAGAACTGAGGCTTCTGTTTTCGCCGCAAAAAACTGGAAGATTGTCAACATGCAACGGGCAGAGATATTCTCCGTATCGATAAAACCGAGGGCGTAGGCGATGGGATTCCACATTCGCTTTAAGCTGCCGTTAGAACCCCCATGCTTGCGGAACCAGTCGGCAAAGCTGATTTTATCTAAGTCGCGAATGGTTTTCATTGCCCCGTCAAAGTCAATCAAGCCACGTACTAGGGGACTGGTTCCGAGTGCGATCGCGTTTTGTAGCTTATCCTGAGGTGATAGCTGGGAGGTGGTGAAAAAGGCTTTGAGTCCATTAAACGGCGCTCCTGTAATAAAGCGAAAGTCTAGCGCCCCCGTGCGCCCACCCCGATTAATAAAGGTATGGGTATGTTCCTTGAGACGTAGGTTCTCCAATGCCCCTACCTTCTGCATCAAGTCAAACAAGTTGTAGTAACAGCCAAAAAATACGTGCAACCCCATCTCGATGTGATTGCCCTCGGCGTCTACCCAACTGCCAACTTTGCCGCCCACGAATGGACGGGATTCAAACAGTTCTACCTCATGTCCGGCATCGACTAATTCTACAGCCGTCGCCATTCCGGCAAGTCCTGCCCCAACGATCGCAACGCGCATCGTAGCCCTTCCTTTTCAGTTTTCTTTACAGATTGTAATAGAATTTGGGTTCCAGATGCAGCTTATCGGCTTGCGATCGCCGTTGCTCCCAGTTTTGTTTGCAGGGATGAAATCTTGATAAAGTTGGCTAAACCGACTTGCTGATGTCAGCCAATAGGAATTAGAATGTAGAAAGTGTCTTACGTGTTATACATTAGGTATTACAAGCTGACTAACATACAAACATTGGGTAACGCGAATATCTCGCCAAACACAGAGCAGGCAAGGTTACTCAATCAGGATATCAGGGTTGCTAATCAAAAGTAGAACACCAGTCATGCTTAGGCTCCTCGATGTGAGCCTCATCCTAACTGAGCCGACAGGCAATAGCAGTTTTCATGTCACTGTTTTTGCTCAATCATTCTTAAGGCAACTCAAATGTGTTTGAACAGCAAAGAACTTAAAAGAGAGGAAGAGAAAGTATTACTATCTTCCCTAGCGGTTGAAGTCGATACGATTTTTTTGAAGCTTCGTAAAGCGGATCAAGTCATTCGCCATGAACTGAGCTTACTCGATCATCCCAACATTCAAGCATTTGAGAAGAGCCAGATTGAGCCAATCAATGTAGAACAATTAAAAAAAATTATTTATAACATTCCGCCTCAACATTTATTGGTGGATGAGTATGTTCTCTACATGCTTGACAGCAAGACAACGAGCATATTCGGTTTAGTTGAAGATTATAATCATTCCCTGGAACGTCGAAATAAACTTCAACACAGTACTGATCAGAGTGATCTAAAGAATGTTGATGAAAATTTAGTTTATGCAATTCGTCGTTTGGGGGCGATGATCTATCATTTAAATATTCACTTAAATTTGCTAACGGTCTTGTTAGTTAAAGCCCCAGTTCTTACCGATCATCAGCAAATCAGCATTAACGAAAGCAAAGATAAGTTAGAAAAAAAGCTGCTAGCTGACTGGGATAAATGGCACGACAATGTTCGGTTTCTAGAAATCACCATTGATGAACCTTATGCGATTGTAACTTGGGCAATGGAAGAGCTTTGTGGAGATGCCATTCTCCAGCATGAGCAAGGCAATTGGCAATTAATGACGATTAGCACCAGCCGATTCGATGCTAAAGCCTTTGAACCCGTGAATATTTCCTCGGATGCAGCTCAACGCCTGCTCAAGCGTCATTACCAGAAACTGGGATGCTAAAAAGAGGAAGCGATTGAAATCGCAGCTACACAAACAAAGTCCGCCTGCGCGGACTAGGTTATAACGGGGGTAGCTAAGCTAAAACGCATTTAAATTGTGTATTCCCTGTTGCCTGTTGCCTGTTGCCTGTTCCCTACTTATTCAGCAACCATAACTAAACAAATTGTATTGTGCGAATTTCTTGCCACAGTTTCTGATACTGCTCAATCGCTTCTTGGGGTAAAGGATACAGAAATTCACTAGCTTCGAGAATAGAGGGTTCTGGTAAGAGAAGCTCATTTGTTTGCAGTGGGTTCGGTAACTCAGCCGGATTCAAGGTAACCAGAATTGGTGAAGCGGCATGACTTAATAAAGAAATGTCGATCGCGGATTGTTGTCGCCAGCAAAAATCAATCCATTGCTGAGTTAATGATTGGGAAGTTTCTGGTTCTGGCGATTCAGCAGCCGTCTTTTGCACAGCAGGTTGTACCCACACATCTGCCCAAAGAGAGGTTCCTGAACCAGGAATGACAGCTTGTAGGAGGCGATCGCGTCCGCGCAGGGATAGGATATCGGTAGACCAACCCACAGCTAACCAGGTATCGCCTAATACTAAAGGTTCTAGATAGTGATCTGAACTGTAGAGTTTAACCTGTTTATGCAGGTCTAAGAGTTCGGTTTTCAGATTGGGGACTTGACTCAAATCTTTGATGTTATAGGAGAACCCTAATTTTTTCAAGGTCAACCCAATCACCTCTCGCGGACTATCAAGTAACGAAATGCGATCGCGTAATTCTGGGTTCCATAAATCACTCCAATCTGTCGGTGTCCACCCTAATTCCTCAAACTTATCCTGGCGATAGGCAATCACTACCGTTCCCCAGCGATAGGGTGCACCCCAAATTAATCCCGATTCGTCAAGTTGTCCTTGGCGATTGCGTCTGACAATCCCTTGCCAACGCGGGGGTAACTGTTGCCATCCCGATAATCCTACCAGTTCTAGGGGTTGAATCAGTTGCTGCTGAATCGCAGATTCTAACCAATAATCACCCAAGGTGACCAAATTTGCGATCGCAGGGGGTTTACGACTAATCAGAGGTAGGGAAAATCCTGAAGAGGATTCTGGATTCTCTGCTTGTCGCTTCCACACCAGAAGGTTTTGATAGATATCTTGAAGCTGGGCTTGTGGGTCAAACTTGAGCCTCACGGGTGACTCTAGGGTTTGGCGAAATTCAGCCAATAACTGAACCGGAATTGAATTTTGCAATAGTCTTACATTCAAAACCGTTGACTGTCTATTACCACACCCAGACGCCAATTGCCCCAGTGCTAGGGCGCTAGCGCCCATGATCAAGGAGCGTCGTTTCATCCCAAAAATCTGGTGAATTGAGTAAAAATACTACGTTGTATACGCTTGCTCCCAACAAACTAACACAATTTTGGTGTTCTGTGAGACTGACAGTCAAAGAATCCATCTGCTATATAAGTGACCAGTAATCCGTAACTCGTTGAGTAAATCTGGGAACTTATCCAGAGTTCGGACTAAACTGAAGGCGCAATTGTGAATAAAATATTAAATAGTTAGAAAGGAAGACACAGCGAAAATCTAGGAAAAGAGGTGATTAAAGCCCAAGATAAATCATTTTGACTCAATGGTTGAAACTTGTGCGCTGTCAACAATCAGCCGGATATCGGGATATGAATTGTCTCAAATAGTTAAATGAATCCGCAGGAAGATGGCTTTTGAGTGTAAATTGACTAGCATGAAATAGAACTCGCTATGGAAATTGGTAATCAGATGGATACAGTTCAACAACAAATCAACACCCTAAATCATAAAGTTGATGCCGTATATCAAAGTATCGAGCAACTCAACCACAAAGTATCCCAGTGTTTCCCTCAAGTCCAACCGATGTCAACTGTAGACTCTGAGCTACAGGCATCAACCGCAAAGGTTAATGACATCCCCGTCTATGCGAATCCCCAACTGCTTGACTCTGTGATGGAACATCAAGATATCCTGATCGAGGATAAGGGTGAAGTCGCTCAATTTCATACGAATCACAACGGAAATCATAATTCAGAGAATTTCCTGTCTGCTGATGTGCAAGTGCAACGTCTCACCGCCCAATTGACCGCCGCTTACAATCGCATTGCGGCTTTAGAAGAACAGCTTCTCGCCCGCCGCATTCACTCGTGAGTTCAACGGAGCTCTTGAAGCTGGGGGAGCTCTTGAAGCTGGGGAAGCAGAGGGAGCTCTTGAAGCTGGGGAAGCAGAGGGAGCTGAGGGAGCTGGGGAAGCAGAGGGAGCTCTTGAAGCTGGGGAAGCAGAGGGAGCTGAGGGAGCTGGGGGAGATAGAGGATGAACCATGAACTATCAACAAATGACAAATGACTTTATCGTAGAGATTAATTGATCCTACTTACTTCACTTGTTCTCCTTGGATGGATTAATGGTGTTGAGCCAGCAGTGCTTCAATGGCTTGCAGTAATTGAGTCCTGTTCCATCCTTGGTAAAGATGGGATGCGATCGCACATCCTCCCGCACCGACACCTTCCTTGACATATCCTTGTTCGTAAGCCCGTAGCTGCGGATAACTTGACTGGGCAAAACTTAAGTCAGTTGCCAAAAGGGGAACATCACCGATCGCTCGTGCTAATCCCACAGTATCACCCGTGGGATCATCTGCCACCCAGCGAGTTGTACCGACAACCACCTGCTTAGGTTGCCATGGTAAGGAATCAAGACGAAGAAGCGCCAACGCCCGTGCTAGTGCATAAACCGCCAGCATTTGTGTCCCTCCAGCTAACAAAACACCAACGCTTTGACTTGCCCCAATCACCATTCCGGCGGCTGTAATTTGCATGGGATCACCTACGGCGGCGACTAACTCGAAGGGATCAATGAATTCTGCCTGTTTTGTTTCCCTGCCAGCCTGTTGTAGTCCAATCCGAACAATTTCGGCTTTTTGGCGATGATTACAGTGAGGATGGCTGCTATTGACTTTACCCATGGCGGCAATACCCAACCCTGTCAATACGCTCAAAGCCGTTGTGGTTCCGCCAACGACGCATTCAGCAATCATTACATATCCGTTTGGGGTCAGAGTTGCCAGCTTTTGACCCCAAATTAAGCCTTGCTCAAATAGCTGTTTTACAGTGTTGATGGGCAAGGCAATTCCTGTGGTTAAACAGTTAGCGGGTAAACCTCCTAAATCTATAGCTGGGACGGCTGGCGGTTGAGGTAAACCCGCATTAAATAGATAAACGGGAAGCCGAAAAGCCTCAACGACAGCACGAGAAATCAGGACAGGCGACGCCCCAGCATCCAAGGGAGGTAGAGGATACTGAGGATTGGCAGTAAAACCATTAACCAAAAATTCAGCATCCGCGATCGCAGTATACTTGCGATCCTCTGGGGTTGCTCCAGCCGCAGAAATGCCGGGGATCAATCCTGTTTCCGTAAATCCTAAAATGCAAGCGAGTAGGGGGGGTTGTCCCCGATACTGCTGCAACCATTGATTTCCTTGACTGAACTGGGTATAGATGCGGATCAATTACAAAGGACGAATGACAAAGGACAAATGACCAATAACCATTAAACCAAGACAGGTGTTTCCGATTGATCCAGTTCTCGAAACAAAGGCGTACTCAGATAGCGTTCACCAAAGCTGGGTTGTACCATAACAATTAACTTGCCCGCACTCTCCGGACGTTTCGCCACCTGAATCGCGGCACATAAAGCCGCACCTGAAGAGATTCCAGATAACAACCCTTCTTCTCGTGCCAAACGGCGACCCAAAGCGATAGCATCTTCATCACTGACTTGAACCACTTCATCAATCAGGTCTGTACGCAAAACTTCAGGGACAAAGCCAGCACCAATCCCTTGAATCTTATGGGGTCCAGCTTGTCCGCCAGAGAGAACTGGACTACTGGTGGGTTCCACTGCGATCGCGGTAAAATCGGGTTTACGTTGCTTAAGCACTTCGGCAATACCAGTAATCGTACCCCCCGTACCAACGCCAGAAATAAGAATATCGACCTGACCCTCAGTATCTGCCCAAATTTCTTCAGCCGTTGTCTCTCGATGAATTTTGGGATTAGCTGGATTCTGAAACTGTTGCAGCATAAAAGCTTCAGGAGTGCTTTCGGTAATTTCGTTGGCTCGGCGAATTGCTCCTTTCATTCCCTCGCTTCCGGGTGTCAGCTCTAGTTTGGCTCCATACGCTTTCAGCATAGATCGCCGTTCCATGCTCATCGTATCGGGCATCGTCAAGATTAGCTGATATCCTTTAGCGGCAGCTACCATCGCTAGGGCAATACCTGTATTCCCCGATGTCGGTTCCACTAACACCGTTTTTCCAGGATGAATCTGACCCGCTTCTTCTGCTGCCCGAATCATACTCATCCCGATGCGATCTTTCACAGAAGCGGCAGGGTTCATTCCCTCCAGTTTCACCACAATTCGTCCTACACATCCCTCGGCTTGAGGAATCCGGTTGAGCTGAATTAGGGGAGTGTGACCAATTACTTCTGTGATATTATGAGCAATCCGCATAGTTTCTCCTTATCAACGACTCGTCACTTCAGAGTTAATCTATCCTACCGCCTTTACTCCAATTACTGTTTTGGGTTAATTCCTGTTCTTTTACCACAGGTATCAGCGATTTTTGATCGCTAACGCTAACCCCTCGATATTTCAAGGGTAAGAGAGTTGACGTAGCCGGAGGTTTCACTAAATGGTGAACTCTCAAAGCCTGACCCCGATATTTTCCGATCACCTCATCTTCCGTTACCTCAACCTGGGCAGGGCTTAGGTCATAGTTAACGCCTCGATAAACCAGCTTAACGTTATTCTCATCCAGCAATGAGGACTCTGTGGCGGGCTGAGACGATGAAGAACTGCGTCTATGATTGCTAAAAATGACTAATGCTAGCAGCAATAATTGAATTTGCCAGGGTGCTAAACATAACGTTACAACTAAGCTAACTAAAGCAATGGCAGCGGCAAGATAAGCCATTTCATTAGCCAATTGTTTAAAAAGATACGCAGTGACGAGGAAAATCCCCAAGGGAATGATAAACAATAAAGACATATCTAGTGACCTGTAACCTACTTAATCTGTTATCTTAGCGAATTACCAACGTATCAACAGGTGAGCCAACCCTGTTGTAGCAATATTGACAGATATGTCATTTGTCATTTGTCATTTGTCATTTGTCATTTGTCATTTGTCATAATCGCTTCCTGAAAATAAGCCAGCTACGTCATACTCAAGGGAGCGCCAAGCCAGCTACATTATTTGTAAGCCTTTGATTTATTATTTTTACATAACTTAATAATCCAGCAAAACTTGTACCCACTGAGGCGGACGAGGAATGGGATTTTTCAGGCGATCAAAGATGAGTAACGCCACCAGATGAACCACAAATAAATAAATGGCATTATTGATCACAATTGCCACAATTGCCACCACCTGAATTAACGTTAAACTGGGTTGAGCCAGTAACCCCAGTTTGACAAACCCCCATTCCACTAATTCGGTAATTTGAGTCATCACATAAACCCACAGATCCTCACTCAAAAGAATTGAGAGCAGCCAAAAGCGAAAAAAGAATCCCAAAGTTCCTAGTAGCGTACCAATCCCAATCGAAAATAACCAATTGGCTTGACGTTTCCACAATGCGCCCAACTGAACGCCCATCAAACCGTAGGGAATCAAAAACAGGATACTGCGGGTTGGTCCTTGTAGCACCGACAGCAATAACCCTGAAACCAGTGCCGCCATCCAAGAGGCTCGATTTCCCCGACGCATATACACCAAGGCGATTGGCACCGGGAAAAACATCTTCAAGACTGGACCGAGGGGAAAATAATAATTAATTAGCCAAATCAAACTCGCTGTACTGGCGAGGAACGCCGTTTCCACCATGACGACAGTGGTATTGAATTGCCGCTGTTGTGCCTGAGATTGTTGACGCACCGAATTTCTGTCCTGATTAGGGATTAGCCTTTCAGGTCTAGCATTGGTTGATGGTTCCGTCTCTGGCTCTAGTTCCTCCACCAAATCCCATTCGTCATTGACATTTTCTGAGTCCTTCGAGGAGGATTCAGTATTCTGATCGGGATTAGGGCGAGGCGCTTGGGCATCCTCAAAAGAATCGCTCATCGTGAACCTCGTGAGACTCTGACCTGCTTCGCTGAGGTCGGAGAGGAATAGAGGTCAAATCTTACCACTCAATGTGGTGAGATTTGACAATCCAACTGTTGACACCAGTCCGGTGTTTCGCTGCAATAATTGGACTTTTTTGGCAGTGAACTGTCCTAACCGTTTCCAGTTGGGGTTACTGACCGAAACTATTGAACCGCGACTCCGGTGAATAGTTTTCCTGGATCAATCCCGATTGCAATCTTCTGTGTTTCTTTTCCTGATGGTTCCTCAGTTAATTGGACTTGGAAAATGCCTAAGTCGTTGTCAACTACATTAGCTTTCCCTGACTTTAACCAGCGGCGAACACGGCTAGCCTTAGCTGGCATTAATGGCTCACCGTCTGGTGATAAAACTGGTACACGAATCATGGGTATAATCCTCTCGTGTAAAGTTGTTAGTCCCCTCGACCACCGTTAACAAGATGTCCTCACAATCAAGCACCTAAACAAGTAGGTTTGTAGATAATCCAAGCTGGGGAAGCACCTGGAAGTACGTGCCTCCCTCCAACCCTGATAATGCCAAAGGACAAAGGACGAAGGACATAAGACGCTTCTAAGCAATAATGCGTTCTAATGCCGCCAGATCCGGGATAAACATAATATCGTGTTCTCGCTTAATTAAGCCTTTTTTTTCCAGCTTCGTCAAAACTCGCGTCACTGTCTCCCGCGCCAATCCACTCAAACTGCTTAACTCGCGATGGGGTAAGTTGGGAATCTCAGTACCTTGCTGTTTGACTTTACCCTGACCCTCTGCCAAAAACAGGAGCGTGTCTGCCACTCGCGACGTACTATCCGACTCTCTCAGGCGGAGACGGCGATTAACTTGGCGCAAGCGCTTTGCCATCAGTTGAGACAAACGAACACCCGCTAGAGGTTCATCATGAATGAGTTGGATAAAATCCTGGGCAGGTATACTGCCAATCGTCGTGGGCGTTAAGGTAATCACATCGGTAGAACGAGGCACCTCATCCAGCGCCGCCATTTCGCCAAAAATTTCCCCCTTCCCTAAAATGTTGAGGGTCACCTCTTTCCCTTCCAGGTTATAGGTACGAATTTTTGCCCAGCCCTCCAAAATGAAGTAAACCGAGCCACCCCAGTCATTCTCCAGCAAAATAACTCGATCCTTGGGGTGGCTGCGAGTAACAACATGAGAAGTCGCTTGATTCACACTGGCTTCTGGTAAGCCAGAAAATAAAGGAGCAGTGCGAATCAACTCATTAACATTAGAGTTCATTTCGTGTGAGCTGTATCGATCATCCATGGAGCCAAACCACATTGTATACGCCGTGGACAAGTACGGGGTGAACTAAATCTCGGCAAATCTATGCAGATAGCGTCGAAATGTCTCATATTGCTGGTTTCATCCGTTGATGGTTATCGTTAGGGACGTTGATGAAGCCAGGCACTTCTCCCACCCACCGGAGCTTAACCGTACCTAGCACCCCGCTAGGTGATACTCTACTTCAAGTTGCAACGCTTGTGCTCTAAACTTGGGACTAAGCCAGCCCAAATCTAAAGCTTCGGTCACGGACTTTCCAATCGAAGCTAAGTATCGAACCGTCCGCATCAGTAAAATGGTGCGGACTTCTGCATATTTCATCCAGAGAGTAATCTCACGATCACCGCCGCGATGCAGAATGTTCAATGCGGCATTTTTGTCTGCTTGAATTACGTCCCCTGTGTAACAGATAAAACGATCCCCATCCCGTTGACCCAATAACGTCCCGGTACGAGAACACATTTGCGACGTATAAGCTGGATTCACCACAGACACTGTTGATCCAGTCTCCAATGCGATCTTCTCGATTGAAGCTTGTAGTTCACCTTTCATCCATTGATTCAGCTTGCGATTAATTGGCTTCGCTTGCTGTTTCCCAATGATGGGCGAGGTGAGGTCTTCGGCAAAGATGCGAATCGGTGAGGTGATCAGGAGTCTTAAATCTTTGCGAATGAAATTCTGAATGGTTGCTTTTTCTTTTCTTAGTTTACGCGATTTGACTTTGTGACCCAGATTATTTTTGAGGATTGCTGCCGATTTTTCCGGGTTGTTTTTGGCATGAGAGCGCAGTCTGTAACGGTTGCGATTTGTGCGGGTGATGCGCTTCGTTTTCTCGGTCATAAGATGTCCGAGTCCATCGGCAATGCTGTCCCCATTTGAGGTGTAGAAGGCTTCGGTATATCCCTTGTCGATACCGATTTCTTGATCGACCTGGAGCGTGGGAAGAGTCAGCGTTCTTTTCCGAGTGCAATGAATGGATAGTTTATCGTCTTGATTACAGATTAGTCGAATTTGCCCAGATATAATATGACGGCATTTCAGTTTTAACGTAATCCGCTTACCTTTCTCTAACCCTTGAACTTCCAATTTGACTGTATTGCGAGTGAGTCGCTTGCAGGTGTAACCGCCACCTTGGTAAACGATCTGATTACTCCCAAAGGTGTGTCCACGCTGGTATTGATTACGGAACACCCGATGCAGCCAAGGAGCAGAGGTTGGGTCATTGTGCATCAAACAGAGCAACTTAGACCGCTTTTCTTCGTCTAGAGTGCGGCGGTAAATTGCTCGAATTATGAAGGTCTTAGCGGCTTCTTGTTGCGCTAAAATTGCCTTCATAGCGTCATTAACTGACCATTCCCACAGCTTCCCAGGTAATCCAATATCAGTTGGACTCAGTTGGGTTCTCACGATAGGATCGGCTTTTCTCCAGTCGAGTCCCCACCCTTGTAACGATCCAAGCAAGTTGTACGTTAATGCTCTGGGAATGCCGCACAGGTGCATGAGCCGCCTCACTTGTGTCTCGTCGGAACAAGAAGCAACAGGGATAACCTGAGTGTAAATTTCTTTAATTTTCTGTTGTTTCTTGCGACGTGACATCGTTACTTTACTTTTCCTCAAACGAGAGTTTAGTCATTTTAGCTTGCCTGCTCGCTCCCATCGACGAAGGGTATCAATACTGACACCCCGAAACAGACACAAAATTGAGTCTTTGCTATCCCCCTACCCCTTACTTCGTTGAAGGGGTAGCCCCTCGCGATTCGGGTGGTACAAGCGCCTTTCATCACTCCATCCAGACCAGCCATAATGGCAGATACAAGGGACTTATGTCCTGATCGATGAACGGCGCTATACTCCCTCGAAGTGCCTTCAATCTAATCCTATTGGAAATTAAAGCTAATCAGCCGGAGATTGGTACACAGTTATTATGCTGCATATTGAGGGAGATTTAACAACTTAGATGCCTGTAATCAGGACTTGAGAGGACATCGGTTAGCCAGAATACGTTTATGCTAACGGCAAGCGTTCAAGTTCCTACATAATAAAAGCAGGCGATCGCAATAACTCCTGCGAAGCGTGAACATAAGTTGCCAGGCGTTCCACCGTGACTAAACAGAAGAAAATCCAATCACTGATTGCTGATATTGACAGTCTCCTTGCCAAGGAGGGCTCCCGTTTCCCTTGGTCTAAACCCAACGATTTAGCCCGCGATCGCGAAATCCTAGAACGGGTGCGTAGCTATCTGCTGTCGATGCAGTCAGACGAAATGGCAATGTCGCCATCCCAAGAATCAGCCGTTAAACCGATTGTGCAGGCGGTTGCCCAAGAAATGGAGCGTATCCGCCAACAGGTGACAGAACCCTTGCAGGCTGAATTGTCAGCCTTTCGTCAACAGCGAGAGTCCTTGACTCAAGAAATTCAGCACCTTGAGCAGAAAAAACAGCAATTGCAAAATACTGTTGCCGCTAAAGGGGGGGAACCTGAGCAACCTCTCCCAGAATTTGCTCAGGATTTAATTCACCAGTCAACCGAACGCCTGACACAGCAACTGGCTCAAATCTTACTGAATTTAGAAGCCCAACTGCTCAACGCTTCATCAACATCGGGCTCACCAGGGCAACCCGCCTCTGGGATAATGTTGCCACAAGAACGTTTGGAGCAACTGCGGCAACTGCAACGAGAGAGCGATCGCATGTTGATCAATCTCGACACCAACCAACGGACAGTCTTTGAGGCACTCGATCGGGATCTGCATGGGTATCAGCAATCTTTGTCTCAAGGACTTGACAAAATGCATCGCTTGAGCAACCAAGGAGAGCTGTTATTTACAGCCCTGGTCAATCGCCTCGCCCAGCTATTGGGACGAGAAACCTCAACCTTGGTGCAATCGTCTCAACCTTGGTCAGAGGTGACAGAATTATCCCAGTCAGTGCCAGATTCAACGTCATCGACGTCAAAACAAGAGGGCATTTTTGTGGGCATTGATCCAGTGTCTCAGCCTGAATTCAACGTGACCCTATCTGCCAACGCCTTAACCCCATCCCCACCACCCCAGGCTCAACTGCCGTCTAAGATTTCAGCTCAGCAATGGACGGAAGAACTAGAGACAGAAACATTAGCAGGCAATCCCCTAGACGCTTTGATTGGCTGGGATATGAATACCGCAATCACACAAACCTCAACCCTAAATGATTCAGAATTTCTCGACCTCGATCTCCTATTAGGCATCGATAGTGAACCGGAGTCCACACCATCATCCCCATCCACCCCAACCCCTCAGGCGGAAACCACGGCATCAGCCCAACCGGACGTTGCCGATCAAACTGAAGTCGAGAACCGCCACCATGAAATTGATGAGTTGTATAACACCCTATTTGGCACAGACTCTGCCCAAAGCACCCATACACCTCCTCCAGCCAATACCGCCGAAGTAACGGATGCTCATACCTCAGCGACATCAATCACTACAACGGACTGGCAAGATGATCGATCCACAGATCAGGCTTTCGGTGAGACTGAATCGGTGGAGATTGCTGATTATCTATTTGACGGATTCACTGATCCGGCTGATGAAACGAGTTTATCTGAACCCTGGATTGAAGGCATCAATCAGGAGCAACTATCGTGGGAAACCTTATTATTTGAAACGCCAACACCTGACGCCCCGATTGAGTCAGAGGTAGTCGCCACACCAGAACCCGCCACTTATCCTCACCAGGAACGGTTCGGCGAGTCTCAAGAGGTTAAAACAATTACCGCCCTAACCGATTTACTCGATGAAATGGGGTTAAGTTACTCCCCCCCCCTAACCGATATCCCATCCATAGCGGCGACTCGTGAGGAAGAATGGTTTGCGGAACACCCTGGAGAACCTGATTCCGCCGTTACCTCAGTTGATGACCACTATATTCCCGCCTCACCGGATGAAGATTTGCTAGTCAGGGATGAATCGCAACAGTTTTCCGGTCAAGAGATTAGGCTAGACCAAAGTACCCTCCAGCAGCTTAGTGAAGACCTACACAGCTTTGAAGCAGAAGACCATCTGAATATTGTCCTTCAGCCGTCCCCGTCTCGCGATCGCACCGTCTCACCCCAAAACTTCGATTTAGACTCAATCCAGTCGTTGCCCATGTCAGAGGAGTTGTTGGCAGAAGATTGGGAAGAGTTTGCCCTCCATGACCTATCCCAAGAGGATGTTACCTTCTCAGATTGGCAACAGACAACGCCAACGGATCTAGAGTCCCGCGAATCCGATCCCTTGGGGATTGATTCTGAGGAAACGACGCCACCACCATCCCCAGAGTTGGACGATGTTTCTGATGATTTGTCTGAGGAATCGATTGACTTAGAGAAAGACAATGTGGTAGAAGAATATGTCTTGGAAGACTCCGTGACTCCTGATCAACATTCCGTGAGCCAACCTCAAGAAACGTCTTTAGAGGATGGCGAACAAAATAGGGATTAGAGTAGGGACACGGCAGTGTCCATTGGTGTCAACTTAACCTCAACCCCTCACCCCCAGCCCCTCTCCCACCTGGGGAGAGGGGCTGGGGGTGAGGGGTATTCTAGATGTGATGCCAGAAGCTTCTTTATTCCCCTTCTCCCTTGAAGGGAGAAGGGGTTAGGGGATGAGGGTGAAATGCTTGCCAGTCGTGCTTTTTACCTTAAGTTGACACCAATGGGCAGTGCCGTGCCCCTACAGGTAGGTGATGTGACTTGATCATCAAATTGGCTAGTGGATACTAATAATCCTCTCTGGTACTTAGGCATTGACTTCGGCACCACGGGGCTGTCGGCTGTGGTGTTGAACAAAAACACAGGTCAGCACTACCCTTTATATTGGCAACCGGAATCATCAACCACCAATCGTGACTCAGGCGATCGCGTATTTCGCTTACCGACACAAACCTCCGCGAGTCCTACCGTGGCAAAAGCAGCAGGAATAAAGGTGTCCACGGTGAAACCCTATTTACCGTTGGCAATTCCTTACTATTCCCCAGAACATCGTCAGTGGGAACCAATGTTAGTGTTACCGGATGGACAGGTTCCTCTATATTGGGTGCGACGATCCTTACAGGCAATGTTAGCCACTTTAACCCCAGAGACGGTTCGCACCAAGGTGCCATTGCAGGTAGGGGCGATGGGTCTAGAATCAGACGTACTGGCAGACGCTTTAGCACAACTTGCAGGCGTCATTGTCAGTTATCCAGCCGATTGGGGCGATACCTACCAGATTAATGTTCGGGAAGCAGTATTGGCTGCCAAGTTAGTCAAGGAATCTCAACAAATTGTTTTCTTAGAAGATGCGATCGCGTCCCTCTTAGCCGCCTTTCCCACACCTGAATCAGCCTCTCCCCCCTCGACACTTCAATCCTCCACACTTAGACATGGCTGGACGTTGGTAATCGATAGTGGCGCAACCACCACGGAATTGGCATTAGTGGATTTGCCTTACAATCCCCGTCAATTAACTTACGCCGATTTTAAACTTCAAAGTTGGTCTTATGCAGGTCAGGCGATTGATCAAGATATCATTTGGCAGTTACTCTACCCTCAGATGTCTGAGGCGCAATTAGCACAACTGAATCTTAGCCCAGATTTGGAACCCCCCTTACCCGGTCAACCTGACCCCAAACGGCGCGATCGCGCTTTATTCGAGTTACAGCATTCGGTGTTAGGACAGGCGCTACTAAAAGCGGCTGAATACTTAAAGCTGATTTTGCCACACAAAACCGAATTTACCCTGGAATTGGGTGCCTATCGATGGACGGTGCAGCAAAAAGATTTCAACAGTGCTATTATCACGCCGTTTGTTGAACAACTCAACCAACAGGTTAACCGATTGCTGATTCAAGCAGGACTTTCCCAACAGGCGATCAGTCAAGCTATCTGTACGGGAGGAAGCGCTAAGTCAAACAGGGTGAAGCAGTTGCTTCAAGATAAACTGCCTAACGCTGCACGGCTCCAGGATACTGTATCGTCCCCGCCTTGGGTCGCTACTGGACTGGCGAGGTTACCCCTGTATCCCCATGTCTTTAATCGCTTTCAGCAGCAATACAGTGACTACTTTCTGCTATTAGAACTGCTTAAGGCGTTCCCCCCGACAGAAAAGGAATCAGGGATTCGGGATTACACTCTGGCAGAAATTAAGCAACGCTTAGAAAGTCAAGGTCTCAACACAGTCGCCTGTGATGAACGTTTAATCGGGTTTTTGGACGGTGAGTTACCGTCAGGATTGATCCCAACTCGCGATCGCCTACAGCGGTTTTCTCCAGCTTCTCCCCAAGATTTCCCTTATGGGGATCTGGCTGATGCTAAACTGTTTTCACCCGTAGGCGATCGGCTGTATCGTCCCAATTTCCAGCAACATGAACGTCTACGTCAATACCTGAAACTGATTGTGTCCAGTCTATCTCAAACGTTTGATGAACCTTTACTTATTAATTTTAATCATTGCTATAAATAATAGCTATCAACATACTTTACAATTTAGAGACGTTGCATATAGAGTTTTCTTATGAAACAGAGATAAAACCCCTTACAAAATAGCGAGCGAGACGCTCGCACTACAACCGTTCTCTGTTCCCTATTCCCTATCATCACCCCAATACTTATTCAGCTTGCTTGCAATGGGTAGATCAGACTCTTCACTATTGCAATATAATCTACATCTTAGGATAGATGCCAAAGGTCAAGTCATTACTTAGGGCTTGCTGCATAAGTCTGAAACCCTTACAAATAAAGAGTTAGGGGATGATTAAAGGGACATCAGGTGCAAGGCGAAAGAAACCCATAAGCTGGAAATCCTGGCATTTTTCGAGGATGCTTAAGCAGAATCTCCCCCCATCAGGGGGTTGAAACTGTTCCCTCTTTCCTACCCTCACCACAAAACTTATTCAGCAGACCCTACTTAGACCCTAGATCGCGCTTTCAGCTTTGATTAGAAACTGCCAAATTGCGTAATCATTGTTAATCCCAATTCATAATCTTCATCATATCTTCATAAAAACTGCATTCAGTCGCTATAGAATTGTAAAGAATTCGTGAAGTGTATCCAACGGAATATTTTTTTTAGCCAAAATCTCAATAATATAGAGTATGATAATCGGCTAAAAAACTTACAACTTACAACTTACAACTTGTAATACAACTGAGTTGACACTGTGTTTACCACATCAAACTGTTCCACATCATTGGCGGGTGAGTCCCTCGTTCTCACACGTTCCCATCGGTTGGGTGTGCCGCATCGGTCGGCAACCTGCAAAGTTAAACGTCTCATTGATATTCTGGGAGCTGTGGTTGGCTTGTTTCTGACGGCAATTCTTGCCATACCAATTGTGATCGCCATCCAGATTGACGATCCCGGTACTATCTTCTATCGTCAACTTCGCTGTGGTTTACGAGGAAAACCCTTTCGCATCTTGAAATTTCGTTCAATGGTTGTAGATGCTGATCGCAAGCAACATTTGGTGCAAAATCAGGCAAAAGGTCATATCTTTAAAAATACCAACGACCCTCGCATCACTCGTGTGGGTCGTTTTTTGCGGCGCACCAGCTTGGATGAATTGCCTCAGTTTTGGAATGTCCTCAACGGTGAAATGAGTTTAGTCGGGACTCGTCCGCCCACCCTGAATGAAGTACAACACTACAAGCCGCATCATTGGCAACGATTGAGAACTAAGCCGGGAATGACTGGAGAATGGCAAGTTAATGGTCGTTCTAGTGTGATTGATTTTGAGGATATTGTGTCAATGGATCTGACTTATCAGCGCAAGTGGTCTCTTGTCTATGATTTCAAGCTCATCCTGAAAACTATTGCTGTAGTCCTGAAGAAGCAAGGAGCCTGTTAAGCCACTGTGTATCTCAATTTAATTTCCTATACCCGAAAAAATTATTTGTCATTTTTCAATCCTTAATATTTAAACAACATCCAGCAATTGTAGGGGCGGGTTTAGGGACAATTGTAGGGGCGGGTTTAGGGACAATTGTAGGGGCGGGTTTAGGGACTAAATTCAGCGCCTCACCGATAACTGTTGAACAAAACCCGCCCGCCTCACCGATAACTGTTGAACAAAACCCGCCCGCCTCACCGATAACTGTTGAACAAAACCCGCCCGCCTCACCGATAACTGTTGAACAAAACCCGCCCGCC
>NZ_JAVKBY010000005.1:0-38011 GCF_040222985.1 Coleofasciculus sp. F4-SAH-05 | reverse complement strand
AGGGGCGAGTCGCTGCATCAATTTTCGGTGTGAGAATTAACCTGTATCGACTCGCCCTTGTCTAAATGTTGTGTTAGACATTACCAATACCGGGCGGAGGGCGACCCGATAAAATTAAAGGTTGGGTGGTGTTAATTGAATGTGGCGGGTCGCCCCTACCAGGGTTTTAATGTATCTGATTCCTGATTTTTCCCTATATTTTATACCGGGCGACCCAATAAAATAAGGGTTAGGTGATGTGAATTAGATACGGCGGGTTACGAGAACACAAAAGGTTTAGGGTTTAGCGTCGTGATTATCAGGATGATTGGGATTGTCGGAATAATCACGGTTGTAGGGGCTCCTCGCTGCAAAACATGTTCGGTGTGAGAATTAACCTGTATCGACTCGCCCTTTTCTCAATTCGGTGTCACATCGATACCGGGCGGAGGGCGACCCGATACCATTAAAGGTTAGGTGGTGTTAATTGAATCCGGCGGGTCGCCCCTACCGGGGACAAATGGCGAACAATTAAACAATTTCTCAACTGGCACAACAATAGACGAATCGTCGATACAATTTTCTATAGATAGTATAAAATGTCTACTGCTATAAGGTACGCGATCGCTCTGTAGAGTCGTCAAGAAATTCTTTCGTCGGCTCAGGTAATTTACTGGAGTTTAGACGATAATGGCGATAAGTTGACACCAATGGATACTAAGTAGGTTGGTGGAAATAAACTCAACTATATTAAGTTATGTAAACAAGCCTCAAACTCTTACAAACAGGACTTACGCAGCGACACCACTTATGGGGGCTTGCGGTGCGTTACGCTGCGCTAACACACCCTACGAATAGAGGCTGTGCGTAAGTCCTAACAAAGGACGAATGACGAATGACGAATGACGAATGACGAATGACGAATGACGATCACCACCGCCCGCCTTTAACTGTCCCTACCTACTTACTTACCTAAACTTAGGTGGAAATTCGGCGGGAGGCGGAGAATCTGCGCCTGGAGGAAGCGGAGGTGAACCGCCTGGTGGTAGGGGTAGAGGTGTTGGTTCTGTTTCTGATGGTGTCGTTGCCGGTGTCGTTGCCGGTGACGGTGACGGTGAGGGTGACGGTGAGGGGGGTGTCTGCGTTTGTGCAGCCGAAGTGTCTTCGGGTGGAGGTGGAGGCTCAAACGTGGGTAATCCGTTAGCTGCATCTCCCGGCGGAGATAAGGGAATCATTGCTGGAGGTTCTGGAGGCGGTGGTTGGATGGTTTCAATGGTGACTGAACGGCTTTTTTGTTCCCCGGCTTCATTGGTGACTTGTAACGTAATTGTTTCCGTATTTGGTTCTGGACTAAGTTCATAAGGCAAAGTGCCTTCGGGTGGTACATTACCGGGTGCAGGTAGAAGTTCAACTTTGAGATTTCTGCCTCCCTCAACTTTCCAAGATAAGGGTACAGGTATCGATTGATTCCCAGAAATTGGTATCACAAATTTAGGACGAGTGAGGGTTTCTACACCACCAACTGTAAATTCAACAATATCAAAGGGGACAGGTTGGGCTTCAATTTTAATCGAATCAGTTTTTTGAGTGGGTAATTCTTCGGGTTCTCCTTGTTGGGGAACAATCGTTAATTCAAAAATATAGGTTCCAGGTTGACGAACACCTGTGGCAAGATTCAGGCAAACTAATGCCTCATCCTGTATTTCACAGGAGTCTTGTAAGGGTTGAGGAATCCCTTGACTAAAATCAATTGATTGCATGGGAAAGGTGACAATTCCTTCAGGATTTCGACCCACCAGTTTTAAGAGTCTGATTTGTTCGGGATGACTAATTTTCCAATTCAGTAAAATCCCTAACTCTTCTAGTCGCGGTTGATCTGGAGGAGAGTTGGTATCATTCGCTGTTGGACTGGCTTCTTGGTCTGCCGTTTCTGGATTTGGCTGAATAACTTCTTGATATACGGGTATAGTTGAAGTGAATTCTTCAATCTCAGGAATTGGGAACGGTGTGATTTTGACTGTATTCGTTTGTAGTTCCTCTAATTCCCCCTTCTTTTTCCCTTGGGAAATCACAGTCAGTTCAAACACATAATCTCCTGGTTCGCGAGCATCGGTTGGCACGTTCTGACAATTGAGAATCTCATCAATTTTGCAGAAACGCTCTAACTCATTAGGAATCCCCTGGCTAAAATTGTAGGCAATTGGTCCACTGGTGACGACTCCTTCTGGGGATACGCCTTGTATTTTTATAGTTTGGATGCGTTTGGGGTTGGTAATTTCCCAATTCAGGCGTACATTTTCCTGATCAGCCGCCGAGTAATTTTTGCCTGCTGGCGCAAATTCGACTATTTCCGGGCGGGGTTTGGGTCTAAAAAAGAGAAACCACAGCAGGAATATTAATGCGCCAATGAGTCCAACTATACCTAAAATAACTAATAAAAATTGCCACCACGGACGCCCTTCCCAAATTAATGTGCCTTGGAAGCGATTGTTAATTAGGGGAAACTGTTGTAGGTCTTCAATTTCAATAACAAAGTTTAAAACTCGTCCGTAGAAGGGTCTACGCCACCATTTCTGGCTGGGTTGCACCTCTAAATTCGCGATCGCATACCCGCCAGGGGCGAGGCGAATTTGGCTGGGTATCAAGGTATAGGTGCAAAGATCATCGCCATCGGCACTTTTGGCGATTAGGACAATGTCGCGGGTAATATTGCCGCCGTTATACAGTTGTAACTCGAAAACACCAGACTGATTGCTGATTTTACCGACTAAGGTGACTAACTCGACATTTAACAGGTAAATCGGCATTACCTGGAGGTAAATGGCATCGAGTAGCACCAAGTCGGGATTATTCAGGGAATAGAGACGCACTGTGGGGGAATAAATCGTCGCCCAGGTATCTACAGGTGGGGTGATAATGAGCTGGATTTGACCCTTTTCACCCGGATTCAATTCCAAGCCATCCATCACCCGCACCACTCCCGTGTCGGTATAGCCTTCGGGGTACATCACCCTATACCAAATCGGGGCTAAATCCGGACAAGTTAAGCGAAATCGATCTACGCGATCAGAACGGTTGTGAACCAGAACCTGAACCTCTAGGGGTTCTCCCGGTTGTACTACAGCAGGGGCGGCGGAACTAGTGATAGGGAGTAGAGAGAAGGTAGGATCATTAACCCGGATGGCTTCTTGGACAAAAGGTAAGACTTGCAGCCGTGCTTGATGCTGGATGGGCGTATCTTCTGGGTAATGCTGCTGGGCATCAACCATCAGCAGATAATTATAGGTGCCGGGTGTCGCATCCAGTGGCACCGGAATCTGGAATACCACCTCACTACTTTGTCCCCGCCCTAACGCCAGACGTTCGTAGGGGGAAATACACCACTCGTGCAGGAATTGGGAGGTTTCATCTATATAAATCTCAATGAAGGCACTTTGATTGCCTTCATTGGTAATCGTGACGCACAACTCAAACGTCGAACCGGGTGTAATTGGCGCATCCCCAGAGGGATTCACAATCATGGACAGGGGTTTTCCCGGTGTCAGCGCTTGCTGAATCATCTCGGAAAACTGGCTACCTTGTCGTCTCATTTCACTGCGGTAGTAACGGGGAATACCTTCAACTTGCATTTCTCGAATGAAACCCTGTTCGACTAACTCATCCAATTCTGTCCCGATTGTCTGCTCATCTTCGTTGAGGCGTTCAGCGATTTCGGGTAGGGTATGCCCTTCGTCGCGACGGATAAACAGAGCAATTTGCCGTTGACGTTCCGGAAGTGCCAAGATATCAGCAATATTTATTGTTTTACCACCATTTGCCGAAGGATTGGATGGATTGCTATTCATAGTTTCCCTTTCCCCTCTGGGTTTGACCTATCCTCCTGCTGACTTCCAAGGGCTAAACCGATTCTTTCTACGTTCAGCATGGGTGGAGCGACAACTGTATTAATGTTTACAGCGTTCACCGGAAATAAAGGGTCTGAAGCCCCGTCCTTCTAGGACGGCTTTTATCCGGATAAACACCCCAGGATAGTATGATAAAATGCAGTTGGCTTGCGGCTGCAAAGTCGAAGTCAACTTATCAGGTACGCCGGGACTCGGCGGAACCCAAACCGCAAAGGTTTGAAACGCCCAGCCCTGAATCGACAGGGTGTTAGGAGATAACACGATGCCCTAGATGGCGAATATCGTGTGCCTGGGAACCCGTTTACCGGGATATATGGAACGAAATTTCCATAGAATCTCCCTTATTCTAGGAGGGAGAGCGTCAATCTGACAATTAAACCGCAAGTGAGACGGAATGTCAGCTATTGTCATCTATCCTAGGTTAGTAGTAGGCACTTTAGTGCCAAAAGCGCTTTAGCGCTGACTACAAACTACGCGATCGCAGGTTGTCCTTGCCAGATGAACGGGAGTGGCGAGATGCCCATGTCCGCTAAAAATCTCATCCGGCTTCCTCACCCACAATCGGAAAAACCTGCTCTCGCGCTAACCATGCAGCATACAGCAAAGACTGTTGAATATCTTCGGGTTCCAAATAGGGATAATCTTCGAGTATTTCCCCCACTGTTTTACCATTTGCCACTAAATTTAAAACCAATGAAACCAGAACTCGCATTCCCCGAATACAGGCTTGCCCAGCCATGATACGTGGGTTAAATGTAATTCTGTCTAAACCCAACATCAATTAGTTCTCCTTTCACGTTAAGAGCGATCGCAGATTCTCATTCTCGGATATTGTAAAGTCTGGGGTAGGGAATGCGATCGCCACCTTACCGCAACCTGAAATGCTTTCGGGATGGGGGTTTGACGGGTTTTGGGAGGGAGTGCGATCGCTCTCCTCATGAGCAGTCGCCTAAAAGTTCTAGGGGAAACAGGCAGGCTATACCATTCGTATTGAAACCTCACCGAGTTGTTATTGAGCTTGATTTAAGCCAAAGAATCATCGATTAATTGCTTTATCTTTATCCTCTAGTCTAGCTTTAAGCTGTAGGTAAAGTGTCAAGTATTCCCTCCAAATCGAGTATGAAGTGAGGACAACAACTCTCCACTACGGCATTTCATCTGACTGCGGGTTCTTCTAGGGCGAAGGTTCTCTACTACAAGCTGATCGCACTTCTTTTGATAACCACGATTCACGACATCCCCCTTTGCTCTTTTTGTATCCTTCGCTACTGACATTATCTTTAGCTTGGCTCAATGTCGTTTCGGCTAAATTTGTCAATCTATGATAATTTAAACTATTCTTTCCCCCAGAAATGTTTAATTTTTTCAATCATGCTTCCATCTCAACAAAACGTCATAATTGCTCTTTTTTGACCCCTTTTCCGGAATCATCTACGAATTTTCAGGGGTTACAGCCATTGTGAGATGAGTGTGCGATTTTCAGGTATATTATCTATGGTGGGCTTCTTGTGGGCAAAATTAATCCCGACACAGCTAAACCCATTGAATTTTCGTAACACTTTGTATAATCGTCTGGTTTTCGTCTCACTCCCTATGTCCCCTTCGACGCATATATTTTTTTAAAGTTTAGATAAAAATCATTACTAAGTCTTGACAAAAACACAGATTACACTGATTGAATGGCACAGACAGAACACGGAATCGTGAGATACACAGATTGACACAGAAAAGTAAATAATCTCCCCAACAATTCTTACATCGTCTCCCCATTGAGAACTAACGCCTCTGTGTAATCAGTGCTACCAGCCTCCTACCCCCCACCTCTACCGTTCCTACCAATCAGAGAAATCAGTGTTACCATTCTTGATTCCGCCAGGGAGTGCCATATCCAAACAGGCGATCGCAGATTAAACTAAGAGGCGGTGCTTGATTGCTAATCTGTCGTTATCGTCCTCTCCCAACCCGATCAGGAGCAAGTATTGATGATTCGCCTGCCTAACAACCACCCGATTTTAAAGGGTTCTAGACTATGGTCAATGGTTGTGGTTTCAGCATCCCTCTTATTGCCCTTGATGCTAGCTCAATCCTTTTATTCCGGTTCTGAACCGATCGCACTCTCTCCCCAACCGTCTTCGGAGCCATCACCCCCATCGGAAGTCCCACCGCCACCAAATCCGTCCCCAGCTGAAGTGGAATGGCGTCATCGTCTGGTTGCTCAAAGTCTCTCCTGGCAACGTCCCTCAACTCCTGTTCCCCAGGCAACCCCATCTCAATCCTCTACTGCTCAAGATACCGCCAAAACTCAAACCTCGGCGGCTCAATCACCGACAGCCAACCGAACCACTCAAACCTCAGTCCAAAAACCCCCCACCCCCCTACCGCCCAAACCTAACGCCCAGACTCAAACCCAAACTTCACCCCCGCAATCCCCTCCCGCCGCTTCCGAAAACTCAGCTAAATCTGAAACTCCTCCCACCAATGCAGCCAGCTTAGAAATGCGAGTTGCGATCGCGACTGGGGTGAATTCCCTCAACGTTGGTACATCTACCGCCGGAATCGTGGTGGATGCGAATGGGAAGACATTAGGAAAACTTGAGGCGAAGGAAGGCGTTAACGCTCAACCCAATGGTTCTTATCTTCGCATCGGTGAATGGAAAACCCCAGGGGGCGTTTGGCTTAAACCCACAGGTGGCGGATTTGTTTTTGTCAATGGACGCTGGTATCGAGGGGATTTACTCTTACTATCACAAGGGGATAGTCTACTTGCCGTTAACTATATTGAGCTTGAGACGTATCTCGCCAGTGTCGTCGGTTCTGAAATCTATCCCAGTTGGCCCCCCGCCGCCCTAAAAGCCCAAGCGATCGCGGCTCGTTCCTATGCGATCGTGCATTATATTCGACCCGCTAATCAGTTATACGATTTGGGTAATACTCAGCGTTGGCAAGTGTATAAAGGAATTGAGTCGGAGTGGAATACCACAACTCAAGCGGTTCAACAAACCCAGGGAATGTTTCTCAGTTATAAAGGGGGCGTGGTGGAATCGTTATACGCCGCTTCAGATGATATTGTCAGTAATGTTTTTGGCGGTCAAGGAATGAGCCAAAGGGGTGCATACAAGTTGGCGATGCAAGGGTATGATTACAAACAAATTTTAGCCCATTATTATCCGGGTGCGGGGTTGTCGTGGCTTGAGGATCAGTGAGGATCATTTGTTATTCGTCAGGGTTTGACAGGTAACGTTTTCAGCGCTGGAGGGATTTTCAGGCTTAAGTGTGCGATCGCCTGGAGTGGAAAGACGAAGAGTAATTCCGGCGGAACGTCTATAACCACGTCTTCAATCGGTCAACAATGATTTAATTTTCATCGGTAAAAGTTGTATAATTGTCTTTTCCATCATCCCTGATCCTGGAAAAAGGTATCGGGGTCAATTCCCGATTCTCGTAGTCGCTCAATCAAAGCATCTAACTGAGCTTGTGTAGCTTTGGCTCGTTGTCTGTCCTGTTGAGCTTGCTGTAAAGCTTGGGCTTTTTGGATTCTTTCCTGTTCAGCTCGTTGTCGTTCTTGTTCAGCTCGTTGTCTTTCCCGTTCCGCTTCCGTCAGAATCCAGTTTCCTTGAGCATCATACCAACGTAACCAGAGGCGATTAATCCCTTGAAACTCTCCCTGCCATAATCCCAAACCTAAACCTAATTCACTCATCCATACTCGTCCATCTTGTACCTCTAACTCTTGATAATGCGCTCCATTGAGTTTAAACGCCCGTAGCTGATTGGTGTAACGACTGAATACGACATAGTAAGGAATATGTAAAATCTGCTCGTAAACCTGCCATTTTCGCGGCGGTTTATCTTCAGTTGAGCGCTGAATGTTTTGTCCATTTCCTACACCTTGTTCCGGCGCAGATTCTCGCCCTTGGGTTACCTGTTCTCCTAAGTCTTCCCTCTCGGTTCCAGGCGAGAGCAATTCCACAACAACAAACGGATTGACACCCTCCTGCCAAACCACATAAGACAGGCGCATATCCACGTCATTATACAGTCGTGGCACACCGACAACCCCAAACCAATCCGGACGTTTGTACCACAGGGGATGACGCACATCATAGTAAAGGTTCAAGTCGCTGGCATAAAATATCTGTGAAAGGGGATAGTGGGGAGGGCAAAATGTCAAGCTCAACAATTGTGCTTGCCAATCATGGAATTCGTCAGGCAAACCAGGTTCCTCCGGATCTTCACTCGGAAGATCATACATCGTCGGTAGCGTTTCTCGGGGTGAACAAGGCGGATCAGTTTGAGGAACAGGATAGTTGAACGAAACCATGGACGGGAATTGTTAGGAAAACTGGCTTTATTTTAACAATCCTTACTTATGAATAAGGGTGGGTGCAAGTTGTTCAGTTATTGGTAATAAGCTAGCGCTAGTTCCTCGCGCCCGCCCCTACAGTGGCTGGCGTTTGTCCCGACAATTGACCCTTCAATTACGCTTAGGGCATGGTTTTTAAGTCTTGCGATCGCTAACTGTAGTGACTGGAGTGATTTTAACCCTGATCCTCGAAAAAGGTATCGGGGTCAATACCTGATTCTCGCAGTCGCTCCATCAAAGCATCTAACCGAGCTTGTGCAGCTTCGGCTCGTTGTCTTTCCTGTTCAGCTCGTTGTCTTTCCCGTTCGGCTTCCGTCGGAATCCAGTTTCCTTGAGCATCATACCAACGCAACCAGAGGCGATTAATCCCTTGAAACTCTCCCTGCCATAATCCTAAACCTAAGCCTAATTCGCTCATCCATACTCGCCCATCTTGTACCTCTACCTCTTGATAATGGGCTTCATTGAGTTTAAACGCCCGTAGCTGATTGGTGTAACGACTGAATACGACATAGTAAGGAATCTGTAAAATCTGCTCGTAAACCTGCCATTTTCGCGGTGGTTTATCTTCAGTGGGAAGCTGACTCTCTTGCCCATTTCCTTCACCTTGTTCAGGCTCAGATTCTCGCCCTTGGGTTACCTGTTCTCCTAAGTCTTCCCTCTCGGTTCCAGGTGAGAGCAATTCCACGACAACAAACGGATTGACACCCTCCTGCCAAACCACATAAGACAGGCGCATATCCACGTCATTATACAGTCGTGGCACACCGACAACCCCAAACCAATCCGGACGTTTATGCCACAGAGGATGACGCACATCATAGTAAAGGTTCAAGTCGCTGGCATAAAATATCTGCGAAAGGGGATAGTGGGGAGGGCAAAATGTTAAGCTCAACAATTGCGCTTGCCAATCATGGAATTCGTCAGGCAAACCGGGTTCCTCTGGATATTCACTCGGAAGATCATACATCGTCGGTAGCATTTCTTTGGGTGAACCCTGTGGATTGGTTTGAGGAGAGGGATAGTTGAATGAAACCATGGACGGGAATTGTTAGGAAAACTGGCTTTATCCTAACAATCCCTACTTATGAATAAGGGCGGGTGCAAGTTGTTGAGTTATTGGTAACAAGCTAGCGCTAGTGCCTAAACCCGCCCCTACAGTGGCTGGCGTTTGTCCCGACAATTGATCTTCAACTACGCTTAGGGCATGGTTTTTACGTCTTGCGATCGCTATTCAATACACCAACTGATACCAAATCCGGGGAACGCTACCCCCGTTATAACCCAGTCCGCGCAGGCGGACGAAAGTTTGTGTAGCAGCGATTTCAATCGCCTCCTCTTGCTAGATGTGCTATGACCCCTCTATCCCTATATAATTAGCTCATAAGAATTAACAAAACTTAAGGCGGAATCGGAGAAATAAATGGCACTGATCACCACCGGAAAGACGTTCATTCGGGATTTAGAACAGTCCGGCACATTGGCATTGTACGCTCCCTTGGAGGGAGGATTTGAAGGGCGTTATCAGCGACGACTGCGGGCGGCGGGTTATACAACGATTTCTCTCTCCGCGAAAGGATTGGGCGATCCAGCCGCTTATCTGACGGGTGTTCACGGTGTTCGTCCGCCGCATCTAGGGAAGAAAAACATCGGTCAAAGCGCTGCTGTGGGTGAGGTTTACTTTGTCCCGCCTATCCTGACGTATCAGTTGGAAACCCTACCGGCTAAGTCGAAAGGGATGGTACTATGGCTCATTGAGGGCAGTAGCCTGTCGCGCCAAGAACTTGAATATTTCATCGCGTTGCCTAAGCAGGAGAAGCGGGTAAAAGTGGCGGTTGAAATGGGAGGTGATCGCTATTTCCGTTGGCAGCCGCTTCAGGAAACCTTATCTCAGTTGGCATCCTAATGCTGTAGAGACGCGCCATGGCGCGTCTCTACAATGCCAGGGGTTTGCACCAAAACGCTAAACGTTTTCGGTAAAACCCTCCCCTACAGCCATACTCACCAACTGTCGCCACCGTAAACTTGGCGATTGCCTCTTTGTGGGTTTGATACCCTTGAGAAGGACTATAGTAGATTTGGGAACGTTTTTATGCTAGAGAAACGAGATTATACCTTAATCATTGATAAAAGCGGCAGTATGTCGATTCGGGATCAGTATTCTGGGAAAAGCCGCTGGGATGTTATGCAAGAGTCTACCCTGGCTTTAGCCAATAAATGCGAAGAATTTGACCCCGATGGTATCACCATTTACCTGTTTTCTGGTCGCTTCAAACGCTACGACGGTGTAACAGCTAGCAAAGTTATCCAGGTATTCCAGGAAAATGAGCCATCAGGACGCACAGACTTGGCATATGTCTTGGAAGATGCCCTCAATAATTATTTTCAGCGCAAGACAAGCGGTCAGACAAAGTTGAACGGTGAAACGATGCTGGTGGTTACCGATGGGGAACCCGATGACCGCAAAGCTGTGATGAAGGTGATTATCGAAGCGTCACGCCGAATCGATAAGGATGAAGAGTTAGCCATTTCCTTTATCCAAATTGGCAGTGATCCTCAAGCCACAAAGTTCCTCAAGATTCTGGATGATGAACTGCAAGGTGCGGGTGCGAAGTTTGACATTGTGGATACGGTAACGATTGAGGATATGGAGGATATGACTTTAACGGACGTGTTGCTCAATGCTGTAATCGATTAGACAACCAAGTGAGCGTGTGTTTTAGAACACAGGGGGTGCATTTACCTCATTTGTGCCACTATGCTGTGTCTTTGTGTAGTATCCGATCCATAAGTCAGGCGATCGCTCTGAGCAGACGTCAAGGGATTCGGTGTCAGAGTCTGCAAAAGCAAAGCTGATTAAAATAGAAGATATAGAGGACATGATCTTTGAGGATATGTCCTTAACTGTAATTGTTGATAAAAAAATCTCTCCTAACTGAGAGTCTCGTCTTATGGCAGAATCCCTTGATGATTTATTAGACCAAATCAAAGCAGAATATCAAGACAAAGACAAGGGAAAACCCCTTGAAAAAAAACCTTTGTTGGATGAGGATGACTTGAAGTCTCCCCCAACGAATTCATCCATGTATCAACCTATTTCCTCATCGCCATCTTCGCGATCGCCCGCAGAAGATAGTATGCTTTCAGAATTGAAGGCTGAGTTTGAGGAGAAAGAGTGCGAAGCCCAACGAAAACGACAGCAGCAACAGCAAAAGGAAGAACTCAAGGCAAAACAGCGAGAACAGCGTAAACGGGAAGCCCTGAAGCAACAAGCCCAAGAATGGTTAAATAATTTGAAGCCGCATTCTGAGGAAGGGCTTTGGTTTGAAGAGTTTGCTTATAGCTATTCTTCCAAACTGGAAGCTGCGATGGATTATCTGCAAGCACTGCGGGAAACGCCGTGATGGGGAGATGGGGAGAAGGATCTAGTCAGGGCGGGTTTAGTTACTTAGGGGTGAGGTCAAAAATGATAGTAGTGAAACCCGCCCCTACACACTCAAACATCAACACTCAAAACTTAACTCCGAGGCGGGTGTATGGGTAGCTCAATGATAAATTCTGTTCCTTGACCGGGCTCGGAACTATAGCTTAGCTTTCCGCCGTGTTTTTCAACAATAATGGCAAGGGAAATAGATAACCCCAAACCTGTGCCGACGCCCACTGGCTTGGTGGTAAAGAAAGGGTCAAATATGTGTTTTTGTAAGGGTTGTGGGATACCAATGCCATTGTCAGCAATGCGAATGATTAATTGAGAAGAATTGATATCATATTCGTCTAAACAGTGATTATTTACTTCTGCCCTATTCCCTCTCCCTTCTGCCTTGTTTCTGTATTCAACTGGACTGGAGCGGAGATGATTATCCTGAGTCCTGACACTGGTACTAATTGTGATCGTTCGGGTATATTCTAAGTTTTCATAATGTTTTGCTTTCTGGTCTAAGGCATCAATTGCATTATTGAGTAAATTCATAAACACCTGATTTATCTGACTGGGATAACATTGAATCATGGGGAGTTTACTATACTCTTTAATTACCTGTATTTCCGAAGCAAAGACCGTCTTTTTTAATCGATGCTGTAAAATAAGCAGAGTGCTATTAATCCCTTCATGAATATTGACAAACTTCTGTTCTGCTTCATCTAAACGCGAGAAGTTCCGTAAAGACAGAATGATTTCCCGGATGCGTTCTGCTCCATCTTGCATAGAATTGAGAAGTTTAGGAAAATCTGCGCTTAAAAACTGGAGGTCAATTGCCTCAATCTTATCTTGGATTTCGGGTACAGGTGCTGGATAGTGTTTGGCATAGAGTTCGATCAAATTGAACAAATCTAGGGTATAGTCGCGAGCATAAGTAATATTGCCATAGATAAAGCTAATCGGATTATTAATCTCATGGGCTATCCCCGCCATCATTTGACCTAAACTAATCATTTTTTCATTTTGCACCAATTGAGCTTGCGTGTTTTTCAGTTGGCGTAACACTTGCTTAAGTTTTTTGTTTTTGAGTTTTAATCGGCTTTCCGACTGGCGCAAAGCTTCTCGGATTTGCTTCTGCTCACTAATATCGCGACCTTCAGGAATCAAGAGTACAACTTGTCCGGTTTCATCGGTCACAGGTTTGAGAGAAAAATCAATCGTGATTACCTGATTATTCGCGCCAATAACCTCCACTTCATAGCGCACAAATTCACCCATCGCCGCCGCCGCGATCGCATCTTTTAATTGTTCCTGAATTTCTGATGAATAACTCCACCATCGAGTTTGCCAGAATGGACGCCCCGCCACGTCTTCACGCCGCAATCCGCCAAAATTTAATGCGGTTTGATTGGCTTCTAACACCGTACCATCGGGTTTAAGCAGACCAATAAATTGAAAGGTTGCATCAAAAATCGCCCGGAATCGCCGTTCACTTTCTCGCAATGCATTTTCCGCCTGTTGGCGTTGCGCGGATTCCTCATGGGTATCGCTAATATCGGTAATCATCCTCAACACACCAACAAACTCACCCTGAGCGTTTAAAATCGGCGTGGCAGATACAATTGCCCATAACTCTGAGCCATCTTTACGGCGAAACTTAAACGGGTGGCGTTCTTGGATACCGTGACGACGACGCAAGACATAAGTTGAATAAAGAGGGCGACTTTCTGCATCCATGAAATCAAAGAGCGATCGCCCGATCATTTCTTCGACGCGATACCCCAACATTTCCGCCATACGAGAATTGGCAAAAATGGTTTGGCTGTTCACATCAAACATCCAAACCCCCTCTGACGCCGTTTCCACCATCAGGTGATAGAGTGCGTCAGATTCCTGAATGGTTTCTGACGGTTGCGCCGTGTGGCTAACCTGAACTTCGGGTTGACGCTGGCTAATATCCAGGATGATTCCATCCAGCCAGAGAAGTTGTCCAGTTTCGTCAAAAATTCCCTGTCCTTTATCACAAATCCAAACCACAGATCCATCCGATCGCACAATCCGATACTCCAACCAATAAGGCTGTTGAGTGGTTAGCTGTTCTGCCAGCGCTTGTGCAATAATTGGTTGATCATCAGGATGAATAATACTAATCAAAGACCGTTCTCGATTCTTAGTAAAATCACTGGCGGGATAACCGCAAATATCTTGGATAGCTGGAGTAATAAACCGTGTCGTCCACTGGGAATCCCAGGCGCGGCGGTAAATCGCACCGGGAATATTTGCCACCAGATCACTTAAACCTGTTGCATTTTGCTCTGATCCCTGGAGGTTGGGGTGATCGAGTTCGGTTAAATCGAGAAATGTTGGTTGTTCTACCATTGTTGTTGCTAGACTTTAGGACGTGATTCAACTCAGCAAGAGTGATGAGCGAGGTTGACAGGATGGATAATTTCTCTAAAAAAACGTACTTTTTAGCACAAAACCTGGATCATTATCAAGTTGCATTGAACTAGAGCTAATCTTTTTCCGAGTGGAGCGTGGCGTAAAGAACTAACTAAGTGGACACAATTAACGTGAACAGTGAAGATCGTCATTCGTCATTCGTCATTCGTCATACTCGCGCAAGCGAGAAGCAAGCTACGTCATTTGTAATGGTTTGGGGGTTATTTTCCAAACTTAGTAAGCTGTTCGACATTTAAACATTAATATCAATAAGGGCGCAATCCTTGTAGTGCGTTAAGCGAAGCCATGCCGCAGGCTTTGCATCTTGCTCGCTACTAATACCCAATTTAAATGCATGACAGCTTACAGTGACGTTTTCTTTTGTCCGACTACTTATAAGCGTTCTTCCCTTCTGCCTCCTACCTTCTGCCTTCTGCCTTCTGATTCCTGCCTGTGCTGTTGTCCTGGCTAAACCAACTTTTTCCCTGTAAGCACAACGGATTGTGTCTTTACCTGTTATCCTTCTCCCTCCAGTTTTAACCAAAAATTTTCGGTCTTGTGGTGGCAGCTATAGCAACCGCCAATAGGGTTAGGACAGTATAGATTTGTAGAGACGTTCCGGTGGAACGTCTCCAGAAATGTGTTTGTCCCCACAGATGTGTCTACTGCTATAAAAGGATTTGTTTATATTACTATTATGAAGGAGATTTAGCCACTCTTTCATCAGTAATTACTATTCTTTCAATAATTTAAATATATAAAACAGCCGTAACTTAAAAGAAAGCATGATCGGAGAATGAAATAGAGGAAACCTATTGATGCCATTGTTCGCGCATTCTTTGCAAATTTTCACGGATAGTGATTGTTTCCGGATGGTTATCTCCCAGCAGGCGTTTACTCAACTCTAAGGCTTGCAGAAACAAAGGTTCGGCTTTTTCATACCTTCCCTGTGAATAGTAGAGTCCTGCCAGATTGTTGAGACTGCTAGCCATATCAGGATGGTCATCCCCCAGCCGGCGTTTATATAACTCTAAGGCTTGCTGTAACAAAAGTTCGGCTTCCCCATACCTTCCCTGTGATTTGTAGAGATTAGCCAGATCGTGGAGACTGCTAGCCACATCAGGATGATCATCCCCCAACCGGCGTTTACTCAAGTCTAAAGCTTGCAGAAACAAGGGTTCGGCTTCCCCATACCTTCCCTGTGATTTGTAGAGATTAGCCAGATTGTGGAGACTGGTAGCCACATCAGGATGGTCATCACCCAGTCGGCGTTTTTTCAACTCTAAAGCTTGCAGAAACAAGGGTTTGGCTTCCCCATACCTTCCCTGTGATTTGTAGAGATTAGCCAGATTGTTGAGACTGCTTGCCATATCAGGATGGTCATCACCCAGTCGGCGTTTATATAACTCTAAGGCTTGCAGATACAAGGGTTCGGCTTCGGCGTACCTTCCTTGATACCAGTAGAGTGTTGCCAGATTGTTGAGACTTCTTGCCACATCAGGATGGTCATCCCCCAGTCGGCGTTTATATAACTCTAAGGCTTGCAGATACAAGGGTTCGGCTTTTCCATACCTTTCCTGTAATGAGTAGAGTCCTGCCAGATTGTTGAGACTGGTAGCCACATGAGGATGGTCATCCCCCAGCCAGCGTTTTCTCAACTCTAAAGCTTGCTGATATAAAGATTCCGCTTCCCCATACCTTCCCTGTGATGAGTAGAGTAGAGCCAGATTGTTGAGACTGGTAGCCACAGAGGGATGACCATCCCCCAGTCGGCGTTTTTTCAACTCTAAAGCTTGCAGAAACAAAGGTTCGGCTTCGGCGTACCTTCCTTGATACCAGTAGAGTGTTGCCAGATTGTTGAGACTGATAGCCACAGAGGGATGCTCATCTCCTAAACGCTCTCTGGTTGCTAATAAGCACTGCTTAAACCAGGGTAACGCTTTTTTATAGAGTCCTTGACCTTCATAAAATCGACCTAAGCCAACAAAGGGGCAGGTTATATCCTCATCACTTAACCAATCCTGCTGAGTCGTTGCGGCTTCTGCTAGATGTGGAATCATCGGGGTAGCTATGACAATATCATCTTTAGTTGGCGTCTCAGGAATCTGCGCTGCCACTATAACCATTCCCAGACAAAACCGTTGTTTAAGTTCTGATGCTTCAGTTAATTCCTTGAACTTCTCTTTCAAAAATTCTCTAATTAGTCGGTGCAGTTGATAACTCTCTTTATCTACCCGTGCCAATAAGCTCAGATTCACCAATTCATCATCCCTAATATCCTCTAACTCTTCTACATCTTCGTCTGACCAACATTGTTCCACCCATTTCCAAGGAATGGGAGCCAGGGCAAATAAACTCAGAAAACAAGCTAACTTTTGAGCCTCTTGACTCAGTTCAAGCCAACTCAACTCAAATGCAGCCTCGACCCCCAATTGTGCGGTCATGTCTGGGTCAGGATTGTTTAGGGAACGATGCTTTAACCCCAAACGCTGAGACATTTTCTCTAATGACAAGTCAGGCTTACGCTGTAAATACCGCCCCACTAATTCCAATCCCAAGGGTAAACAACCTAAGTCTTGACATAGACGTTTTGCCTGTTCCAGTTCTACCTCAATCCGTTCTTGTCCAATTAATGACACTAACAGGGCAATCGCGGCTTCTTCGGTAAGTACATCCAGAGGTCTCATTTGAAAAGACGCCCCTAACCTTTGCCGCCTGGTAGTAATCAACACCTTAAACCGCGATTCGGCAGGTGGTAAATAGGATTTTATCTGTCGATAATTTCGCACATCATCGAAAATAAATAGAACATCCCCTAAACGCCAATGTCGCCAGCAGTAAGCCACCTGTTCTGTTAGGTCTAATCCATCGGGTAATTGTAAATCTAATTGAGTTCGGGCAAAACTAACAGTCTGAGTCCCTACAACAGATTCCCCCGCCTGTATCCAACACAAACCACCGGGATAAGTTCCCTGTTTACGGTGGTGTAGAGCATACTGTAGGGCTAATTCGGTTTTACCCACGCCTCCCATCCCAGCTACGGCACAAATAGCGATGCGGTCTGTTTGCTGTAATTGTTGGTGTAATTGTTTGAGGACATCAGAGCGTCCTACAAATTTAACGACACCGCTATGCTTTAAATTATGGGGTATTTGAGACTGTAACCGACCTGGACTGTCGTCACCAGAAACATACAGGTCTAGAACTTTTTTTTTAATCCTCTAATCCACTTTGTAAATGTGGGAAAGTTTTTCCGCAGAAATACTTCTGTGTCTAACTCAGCTTCGTAAGATATTCCGACAAAAGGTGGCATTGATGAAACCACTCCTTTTAACTTAGCTGCGGCTGGGACTCCTGGCTCTGTTAATTCCTTATGGATTTTCTCCAACCAGTCCAATACTTCCTCAGAGTAGTCCTGGCTATTGCTCAGTTTTTCCGCTTGACCGACAATCTCTGCAACGATTATTTCTGATTCATCATCTGTTATCTGTACTTCTGACGACTCATCCGCCAGTATCTCCCAATATTCTTCATCTGCACGCTTAATCAGTTGTTTATGATCATCTATTCCTTGCTGTATTCTCATTTTCTCCTCTGGAGCCGCCGTTACCCAAGCATCCTGTTTTGACGCTAGCTGTTCGCGCAAACGTTTTCTATTCCGTTCTGCCTGACGCAAACTATCACTGGTCATTGACTTACCCCAGAGTAGACCACTACTATTTATAACCTCATGATGACAAATCAAGTTCTGACTTGACAATACTGAGACATTGAAACGGGTTCAAACCTGAGTCGGGGCGGGTTTAGTTACATCTGGGTGCAACCAAAAAGATGTTTCACCCTCATCCCCTAACCCCTTCTCCCATCAAGGGAGAAGGGGGATCGGATTCTCTTGCTCCCCTCTTGCTCCCCTCTCCCCAGAGTGGGAGAGGGGCTGGGGGTGAGGGGTTTCTTCTCTTTCCCCACCTACTTACCTAATTCCCCCTCAAAGCTAAAGCTTGTGGGCAATAACTTGTTTAGTCACTCGGATCAAATGATAGGCTCCTTTGCTATCAATGATGGTATATTCACTAGGTTTTAGCCATTCTTCTTTAAGTCGATTAAATCGCTTAGACTCAATTAAAACCAGAGTCGAAGGAGGATTATGCTCAATTTTAGCGATGTCCTCAATGTAGGCAATAAACTTATGTTCCTCATCAAAATAATTAACCGATCGCTTGGCATAAAATACGACACTAGGCTTTTCAAACCCCATCATCACTAACTCTTCTGATGGTTGGTTTACCTCAGCCGCGATCGCAGATAATTCTCGTAGGGGAAGCTGACGTTCCTGATCCAATAGAAAAGCAGCCGGGGAAACCACGAGGATAATAAACGCCACAAACGCCACCCAATTAATTGTTCCTAACCAACGCCACCCTCGACGCCTACATAACGCAATCACCGCCGCTACCGCAGCCATTCCCCAGAGGATACCTCCCCGTAAGGGTAATCCTGAGGCTTGCAAAGTTTCCGATAAATTCAGCGCCGCCGGATCATAGCCAATGAAATTAGGACTATACCAAATTGCCCCAGCGATGACGCCAAGCAGAATCAGATTAAATCCAGCACTCAACCGTAACCCCCATAGACGCTGACGGTGAGGATAGGTGAGTAAATCACTAGCTAATAATGCCACCAAAATTGCCGCCGCAGGCATTAAGGGTAAAACATAACTGGGAAGTTTGGTGACAGCAATCGTAAAGAAGCCAAACACCCCTGCAAACCAACACAGGGCAAATAAACCTAACTGACTGGCGCGAGGGGACTCACGCCATTTTTTGACCTGCCAAAATCGCAATCGGGCGATCGCTAAAGGTAAATAACAGGACCAAGGGGCAAACCCGACTAACACAACCAAAAAATAGAAATACCACGGCGCCCCATGGTGATTTACCACCCCGACAAAGCGTTCAATATTGTGATAGCCAAAAAACTTTTCGATGTAATCTTCGCCATTCGCCAAGGTAACTAACACATACCAGGGAATTGCTAGGACAGCAATAATGCCCAATCCCCAAAACAGGCGCATTTCCCGCACCACCTGCCAAAACTTCCCCAGATATAACAGAAATGCCCCAATAATTAATCCAGGGAGGACAAATCCCACCGGTCCTTTGGCAAGGATAGCAAAGGCAATTAAGATATAAAATGCTAAATACCAACCCGACGTAAAACCTAAGATGGGTTTGGGATCACCTTTTGCCTGTCCACGGTATCGGTTATCTTGCGCCTCATCTCCCTGTCTCCTTGTCTCCCCTTGGACATAGCCGATAAAAAACGATAAAAGAGCCGTTCCCATACAGCCAGAGAGTAGCATATCCGAAACCCCAGTCCGCGCCCAAACCAAGGTGATCGGATTCAATGCAATCAATGTCGCCCCAATTGCCGCCGATAACCAGCGCTGGCGTTCTAAATTAGGATGTTTTGGGGTGTCTTCTAATTCAGAGGAATTTTCATCAACCAAAGTACGGGGACGAGAAATACCGAAATAGCGTAGCGTATAAAAGCCCAATATTGTGAGCGCGATCGCACTAATCGCTGAGGGAAGTCGCACCGCCCATTCATTCACGCCAATCAGGTGATAGCCAATCGCCATTAACCAGTAGACTAAGGGCGGTTTATCAAACCGAGTCTCCTCATTAAAATACGGCGTAATCCAATCTCCTGTCACCGTCATCTGGCGGGCGGCTTCCGCGAATAACGGTTCAGTTTCATCAACTAAACCCGTACTGCCTAAGTGCCATAAAAACGCCACCCAGCAAATCGCCGCTAACCCTAAAACCGAGTACATCCACAAACGAGTTGGATGCTTTTCCCAAACATTCCACCACTTTGTCACTGGTTGAGCGATCCTATCCTTAGATTCAACTTCCACTACTTTGTCACGAAAGGGCAACATTAACTCTCAACGTCTCCAACTTAATTTAGCTAGAGTCGCGATCGCAATATACCCCTTCCCTGACTGGGACAACCCCATCAAGTTCCTGATTGTCATTCGTCATTTGTCATTCGTCATTTGTCATTTGTTGATGGTTCATGGTTCATTGTTGATTGCCAATCTTCCCCTGCTCCCTCTGCTTCCCCTGCTTCCCCTGCTCCCTCTGCTTCCCCAGCTTCATCGTATCTACGAAGCTGCTCAAGTATTTTTATGCCCGCTGCACTAGGGTGCGCCTTAACCCTAATACGGTTGTAAGACTAACTCCCATTCGCCTGTCTTTTTATTCCAGACGGGTACAGGCGTCTCCCCAATCACATAAGGTCCCCAATATAAACGAGAACCATCTTGGGCGAATGCCACAACAATATCTCCGTTTGCCAAAATCAGATCATCCTGGGGAAGTGAAAGAATCAGCCCTTGCCTTCCTCCTTCCATGGGGGCAAAATCCCAGTGGGCGGGTTTGGCATCACCCTTTGAATCCGTTTGACGTTCTAGCAGCGCCACCCGCACCGGATGTTCTGTGGAATTGCTAACTCGCAATCCTCCTTTTTGCGCCGCTAGTGCAACGGGATCAAGGGGGGGAGAGGGCGAAGCCTCTGGGGGGGGTAACGGTGAGGAAAGTTGTGATAGTGCTGGTGATAAAGGTTGAGCCTTTTGCATCTCTGCATCCCCTGGTGATTTCATTACAGAGGGTAATGATGCTGTATCCGAGGATTGGGGTTCTATCCAAACCTTGAACTCAAATAGCCCCAGTCCCAGTCCAGCCATACCTAAAAGGAGTACGATGATAAATACTGGATATAGCATATAGTTTAGTCGTTTCATTCGTTTTGAGGGGATTGACTCTGCACCGCTGCGTCTGTGGGGGGTGCTAACAAAATGAATTGCCAGCCCCTACTCTCATTGAAACAAGCTTGACCAAGACCGTGTTATTTTTCTGAAAAGGCTAAGTGGTCTATCGATGCAAAATACTCGTCTTAATACTCTCGTAGATGTGATCTTGGCAAGGTTAGCCCAGTGGTTTACCAATCCCTGGCGACGCCTGTCCATAATTTTGATGGGTTTGCTGTTAGGCATTTTTCTCGGAAGTGCTATCTCAACCACAGCCGGACAAACCGCTGATTGGGATGTCATTGCGGCTGGGATTTTAATTATTTTCACGGAAACGGTGAGCCGGATTGTTTATAGCAGGAATCGCCAGCGTTTGCCTTCTGTGAGCAAAACCTCCCGATTGTCATGGTTTCTAGAAACAGTGAATGCGCTGAAAATTGGTTTGGTTTATAGCATGTTTTTGGAAGCGTTTAAACTGGGTTCGTAGTGTCATTTGTCATTGGTCATTTGTCATTGGTCATTTGTCATTGGTCATTTGTCAGATTATAAGGAGGGAGGGCGGGTTTTGTTGATACGCTATCAATGACAAGTTAATTGAGTTCCTAAACCCGCCCCTACAATTGTAATTGTGGCTAAACCTGCCCCTACCTTAATACTTATGACTCATCCTATTTCTCCATCTCCTTCTCTTGATGAGATTCTTAATCAGTGGCTAGCTGGAAAAGCACCAAATTCGTTAGCTTGGAAAAAATTAGTCACAGCAGAATTAACACCGCCGGAACGAGCGAAAGCGTTGGGAATTACGCCAGATAACGTATCAGAAAAATTACGGGCGCGATCGCGTCTTTTTGAATCCATTTATTCTGATGTTCTCACTCTGCCCTATTTTGCCCCCAAAATCAAGGATAATCCCAAACATTCAGAGTCTATTCAAACGAATATTCTCCTATCTATGTGGCGATTATGGCTTCCGTTGGCGATACAATTGGCGGAATCTCGAAAACAGTTAGATCGTCCCCTAATTCAGGGAATATTAGGCGGACAAGGCACAGGAAAAACCACATTAGCGATTGTATTAAAATTAATTTTAGCCCAGTTAGAATATCGCACCCTTAGCCTTTCCATTGATGACCTGTATAAAACCTATCAAGAAAGACAGCAACTGCGAGAACATGATCCGCGTTTAATTTGGCGTGGTCCACCGGGAACCCATGATGTAGACTTGGGAATACAGGTATTAGATGAGTTGCGATCGCAAAATTCCTCAGACTCTATTCTCATTCCCCGCTTTGATAAATCCGCTTGGCAAGGTGCAGGCGATCGCACGGATTTTGAACCTGTACAAAAGGCGGATATTGTGTTGTTTGAAGGCTGGTTTGTCGGCGTGCGTCCCGTGGCGGCGACTGTGTTTTCGGGGGCGACTCCAGCACCTATTGAAACCGAGAGCGATCGCGCTTTTGCACGGGATATAAATGAACGATTGAAAGCCTATTTGCCCTTGTGGGAACGCTTAGACCATTTAATCGTACTTTATCCCATTGATTATCGCCTAAGTTTGCAATGGCGGCGTCAGGCGGAGGCGGAAATGATCGCGACGGGCAAATCGGGGATGAGTGATTCAGAAATTCATGAATTTGTCAAGTATTTCTGGAAAGCATTGCATCCAGAATTATTTATTACACCATTAATTCACAATCCAGATTGGGTGGATTTAGTAATTGAAATTAATTCCGATCACACACCGGATCGGGTTTATCATCCTGGGGAATAGCTTGGATACTTATACCAAATCCGGGGAACATTACCCCCGTTATAACCTAGTCCGCGCAGGCGGACTTTGTTTGTGTAGCAGCGATTTCAATCGCCTTGATTGTTGGCTGAGTATAAAATAATATCTAACATAATCATCTATTATCCGTATTATCAGAGTTGGTCAATTCTGTTTCTGGAAAATTTTCTACCCATGCTATATATGCTGTACACCCATTCTATTCACTTTGTCAATACGTAAGTTCTAAATTAAACTGGCGATACAATCAAACTAAACACCTTTTCGCTCAATCGCTACCATCATGACATCCACGCCAGTTCAATGTGAGAACCTGCAAGCCCAAGTAGACGGTCTTCTGCAATTACTATATCAAGAGCCATCATTACGCGCATCCCAGGATATCACGTCTGTGCAAGCTTCTCTACACAAAGCAATTTCTCCCACATTTGAGATTGTCTTTGCCGGTGCGTTTAGTGCGGGGAAATCGATGCTAATTAACGCACTATTAGAACGGGAACTGCTTTATAGCGCCGAGGGACATGCCACAGGTACAGAATGTTATATCGCCTATGCGGATACAGATCAAGAACGAGTGGTGCTGACGTTTTTGAGTGAAGCAGAGATTCGAGAACAGGCGGTAGCCCTATGTCAGAAATTGGGATTATCCGCCGCCGCGAAAGCCGCGAATCATATTCAGCAGTCTGATGAAATTAACACTTTACGTCAAGGATGTCAAGAAATTATTCAGCAGGAAGGCGGAGAGAGTAAGTCAGAACGCGCCAAACAAGCAAAGGCATTGGACTTGCTAATGGAGGGGTTTTTGGCAAACCGCGATCGCATCCATTCTACCAGCCATGCGACGTATTCGATGGAACAGTTTTATTTTTCTAATCTCAAAGAAGCGGCGGGTTATGCCCGTCGGGGAAGTAATAGTGCGGTTCTCAAGCGGATTGAATATTATTGCCATCATCCCCTATTACAAGATGGTAATGTTTTGATTGATATGCCAGGAATTGATGCGCCTGTTAAACAAGATGCCCAGTTAACCTATACCAAGATAGAAAATCCGGAAACCTCCGCCGTAGTTTGTGTGTTGAAACCAGCCTTAGCCGGGGATATGACAACCGAGGAAACGCAACTACTGGAGACAATTCGCAGTAATCCAGGAATTCGCGATCGCGTCTTTTATATTTTCAATCGTATTGATGAAACCTGGTATAACAGCCAATTGCGACAGCGACTTGATGATTTAATTCGTAGCCAATTCTGGGATACACCCAAGGTTCATAAAACCAGCGGATTACTGGGATTTTATGGCAGTCAAATCAAGCCTACCACAGAACGCGATCGCTTTGGCTTAGATTCTATTTTTGCTGAGGCTTTCAGAGAGACAGGTATTCAAGAGGAAACGCCACAATTCGTGAATGAATTTAATCGGTATTGTGGTTCGGGTAAATTGGTTGGTAGTGAGTTTAAAACTTCTGTCAGGGGTTATGAAACGCCAGCAGAGAACTATGTGCGGATTCTCAGTGAATGGGGAATCCCTCTGATTGAGCAACTGATTCAAGATAGTGGGATTGAACAATTTCGTACATCAATTACGCGCTATCTTACCGAGGAAAAGCGTCCCCAGTTATTTGCCAATCTCGCTGATGACTTACAACCCTTATGTATTAATCTCAAGAAACATTATCTGGGGATTCAGCGAGATTTAGATAGTCAACCTCACGAAATAGAGGCGATGAAAGCCCAGGAGTTAGAACGGTTGAATCAGGAATTGCAGCAGGTAGGGAGAGAATTTTGTATTCACATTGCTGAAGAAGTAAATCAGGCGGTAACCAATAGCTGTAATGCCTTTGAGATAGAATTTCGCCAACTCCAACATCAAATGATTCAACGCCTCGATGAATTACTCAATACATTCTCAGTCGCCCAAGCCTATAGTCGGGCGACTCGCAGCCATCCCCGCAATGCAACCGCCCCCTTAATTGCCGTTTTAGTCGAGGCGCTTTATTATTTAGCGAATCAGTTAGAAGATGTTTTAGTCGAAGCATCTCAACAGGTAGCGTCTCATTTTTTTGCTTATCTGATGGAACAAATACGCCGCCGTGAATATTACAGTCAACTCTATCGATTATTGGGAAATGATGGCGGAATTGAGCAACAGTTAAAGGCGGTGGAAAAGCTAGTCTGTCAGGCGTTAGCCAGTGAAGCGCGAACAGAGTGTGACAGATATGTGCGAGAAAGTCCCCGTTTTTATGATGAAGGCACATTTTCAATTTATCAATTCCGGCAAACGTTACAGCAAACCTCACAGGGGTATGATGCGGAAAGTATGATTGAAGCTGAACCTGCGATTCGGCAGTTATTGAAATTAGATTTTGAACCCAAAGTCTCAAAATCTATTCGCCGCAATTTCCGCCAAACGGTTAATCAAACTCTGAAAACGATGTTATTACATAAGGCAGATGAACAGGCGGATCGTATTTTACAGCAGTATCCCAATGCTCGTGCGTATTTAGAGCAAACCTTGGAAAAAGAAGCGGAGGAGAAGATTCAACAGAATCAGCGAATGCAAGAGGAAGTTGAGCAAAAGATTGTGGATTACAATCAAGCCGTTGCTGGGATTAATCATTGTTTACAGGCGATGAAGTTAGACAGACATCATCAACTACCGACAATTGAGGAGTCAGATTTAATCGCGACACCTGCGTCTACTGAGTCAGACGCTTTGGATGATAGTATAGAGTCAGTATCTACATCTGAATGATCTAATAGAGATGACTTCTAAGCAATCACAGACAAAACTGACATCTTGCACCATTGTCAGCAAGCCCAATTGTAGGGTGCGTTAGCGTTCGCGCAGCGTTCCCGGAGGGTAGCGTAACGCACCATTTATCAAGGGTAAGTTACTACTTCCCATTTATTGTAGGGGCGCAATGCTTGCGCCCGAAAAACCCACCCTGTTACCTTTGTCAGCTAGGTTGAGGAACGAAACCCAACTTCTATGATTTCCTGTTGGGTAACGCTGACGCTCTAGCCAACCTACAATAACTTAGATTTTCGATTAAAATAGTTGTCAGCCCAGTATGGTGCGTTACGCTTCGCTAACGCACCATTTCTCTAAAGGGGATAATAAATGAACAATAAAAACCATTTAAAACGCCTACAGCAAGATGAAATAGTATCTTTATCTGAGGATTCTTTGTCAATTTTAATTGCACATCCCACGTTTAAAGTAAGTGAATTCATGAAAGCAATGATTAACTTACTTATAAACAATGATAATGTCCTAAAGTATTCAATCCAGAAAAAACGACGAGATATAGAAGAAGTAAATGGTTGGTGGAATGAGGGAATACAAGGTCAAGTTCTCACCCATGAAGGTAAAGGTTGGCAGAATGGCAAAGTTAGACTCACTCTAGAGTTTTGTCCTGATGAAGCTGAAATTGAAGAAACATCAGCAAGCAATGAACCTGAAATTTCCCAGCCAGAATCGCCGCTTGATGATTTGCGTCAGAGTATCAACCAAGAAAATAAACCAGAAAACCAATAAACAAAACGCCACCAATTTCCATTTATTGTAGGGGCGCAAGGCTTGCGCCCGCAAAATACATGAACAGCAGCAAGGCAAAATTTAATTGGCATTTGACATGGACGATAATTTAAAACTACTGGATCTTAATGATGAAGATGTTTTGGATTTTAGTGATGATTCATTGATTTTCGATTAAAATAGTTTTCAGGGTAAATTCAGTAACTATAAATTGACATGGAAAATAATTTATCTCTATCTAAATGTGATGACAACGATGTTTTGGATTTTGGAGGCGATACATTTAGAGTCAAGAAATTAAAGCAAGCTTTAGATAAATCATTGGATGCAGACATAGGAGATAGGATTAATAATAATTTAGTTGATAATGGAGTGAATATAGATGAAACAATTTTGCGACCAAACGATGAGTATGAAGAATATACGAGATGGTTTAGCGAGGGCGTAGATTGTGAAATACTCCAGCTAGGTGCTAATCGATGGAAAAAAGGAAAAGTTAAAATAAAAGTTAGCTTTGAGTTTTATACAGAAGAGCCGGAGGATGGAAATAAAGATACCAGTGATAATCCAAAAGTTGATCCACCCGAATCGCCCCTAGATGATTTACGTCAGAGAATCAACCAAGACAATCAACCAGAAAACCAATAAACAAAACGCCACCAATTCCCATTCCTTGTAGGGGCGCAAGGCTTGCGCCCCAAAAAACCATAAACTGAGGGATGTTAACTCAATCTTTTTCCCAAGAGTAATACAGCGGAAAAGTTAGATAAATGACTGATAATTGTGGAGATAAATATGGAAGATAGATTCAAACCTTTAGACAATGAAGAAGTTGTCTCCGTAGACAATAACGATAAAATTATTTCTGATTCAATGTTTACAAGTGGACAAATGGTATCAGCAATAGAAATGATATCCAGGAATTTACCCAATGCCAATAAAGATAAAATAGAAAAATGGTTTAATGAAGGAATCAAGGGAAAAACCCTAAAACTTGGGGCTAAGGGCTGGCAACAAGGAAAATTTAGAATAAAAGTCACTCTTGAATTTTGTCCTGATGAACCTGAAATTGAAGAAACATCAGCAAGCAATGAACCCGAAATTTCCCAGCCAGAATCGCCACTTGATGATTTGCGTCAGAGAATCAATCAAGAAAATCAACCAGAAAACCAATAAACAAAACGCCGCCAATTCCTATTTATTGTAGGGGCGCAAGGCTTGCGCCCGAAACGCCAGAAAACCCATGAAAAAAACACCGCGAATTCCCATTCCGCCAGAAGTGAGAAACTATGTATTTAAACGCGACAATTACCAATGCCAAAGCTGCGGTAAAACCCAACTCGACACCAAACTGCAAATTGATCATATTATTCCCCTTGCCCGTGGGGGGAAAAATGATATTAGTAACCTACAAACTCTTTGCCGTTCCTGTAATTTAAAGAAAAAACATCATCTTGATCCTCGCTTCCGGCGTCACTTCAGTAGCTAAGATAGCCTAGAGCGTCGGTCAAGTATTATCAGAAACCGGGTTAAGAGTGAGGATGACAACTCTCATATCAAGCTTTCACCCAAAAAAACCCGGTTTCTTGACCGATTTCCTAGTGTCAACTTAAGGCTGAACCTGAAATATAATGTAATCAAATTCCCCCTTTTGAAGCAGGGGGATTTAGGGGGATCTCATCGCATCATCAAGTCAATACAAGCTAAAACCTAGAAAAAGTGTTCCAGAGATTGCTTGCAATGTTTCTACAAGACTTATACTCTGTTCCGGTTCCTCTGAGGGAAATAATAAGGGGGCAATCCAACCAAATAGAATCCCGCCAATGACGATACTTTCTATAACAATAAGTAGCGTATTTCGCTTCATATTATGCCTTCTGGGGATATGATATTATCTATCCTCGCGCCGGACGAATGAACGCACTGTCTGAATCCACCGTTTGGGAGAATCCTCTGGACGATAGTTTAGTTTAAACATAGATACCCATAATGGCAATCCTCCTACCTTGGCACTGATTAACAAGTGAATCGCTAAACATCCAACTAATATCACCCATCCGGTTAAGTGAAGATAATACCAGATATGAGTTAATTCACCATTGGGCAACCATTCTTCTTTGACCATACTGCCAGTCACTAAGGAAAAAGTAACCGCCAATAACATCACCGTATTAACAATCCGATGCAGACTATACCAACCGATAGGTTTACCCAGTTGTCTGAGTTTTTGAAACGAATTGGGTTGAACCAGGCGTTTAGAGCCTAAAAGAAAACTGTATAAGGCAAACGCTGGCATTACGGCTAGGAGTAAGGTTTTGCCAAATGTACCATGAATGTCAATAATATCCGGAATTTGCGGTAGAGAAAGTTGCCCGAATCGTCCATCGTAGGTATCATAAACCCAGTAGGAGGAGATGATGGCTAAAATGGCAATCAGCCCATTGATGCCATGCAACAGTCTCAGAAGTAAGGGTTGATAAGGGGTAGCACGAGACATGGTTCACGTTATCTCGATCAAAATATAGTATTCTATAGGATAACAAATAACATTGACTAGGTTGGGAGTAAGCCTTTTTGCCACGGCGATTAAAATCGCTGCTACACAAACAAAGTCCGCCTACGCGGACTCAATTATAACGGCGCTGACATTAAGGTTAACAGCACTGAAATAAGCATTTTTGGCTCGCCGAAACTCTTGATATAGCGTAGCGTAGGGTGGGCATTGCCCACCAACATACCAGTCAGTACCATTCACATTATTTAAATGCCGAACCGCTTAACAGTTGTTAGGATTTTCCCCACACCCCAACACCAAGTCGCTTTTTTAGCGTTCTTACCCATCCCTTCAGCGCGTCATACGGATGGAAATTGGGTCACATGAGCCACGGCTTGCAGGGTGAGTTGACCGTCTTTCACCTCCAGATGATGCATACGTAGCGATATCCCTGGCATTTCAAAGTGACTCAAGTGTAAAATTTTACCCGCCTTGGCTACTAAGGCTTGAGTGAGTTCTGCTGAGAGTTCTTTTCCTTGGACGTATTCAACCTTCTCTAGGACAACACTGCGTCCGTCATTACTGACTTTAGGAGTGGTGGTGAATGATACTCGTTGTGTTTCATCACTTTGACTCAGCCGCACATCAGCATCAAGACAAACTCGACCTTCGGCTAAGAGGCGACAATTTACCTGCTTGACGTTGAGCGTTTGTGGCTTACCGTCCACCTGAACCTGGAGTGAGCGAAGCTGAGTCCCTAACACATCGGAGTTGAAGGCACGGTTGAGGTCAGCTTGAGCAATCACAATCCGTGCTGTTCCTTCCGTCGGTTGGGTCAGTACAATATTACCCGTCAAGGCTTTGAAGGGAGCAACCGCAATGGTTTCTAGCCGGATAACCATCTCTTGTAGACGGATATTTTGTTCCATGATTAACCCCTCACCGTATATGGCTAGGGATTCCAACTGACCCTTGGCTAGCAGGGAGGGGTCTGTTTTCACTCGCACATCCAGTTTTCTGGCATCATCGATTTGGCTGGATAGCGCCAACGTCGCAATTCTGTTCAGGGTCTCTTCTCCAAGGCGTTCTAGGGTTAGCACGCGATCGCTCCTTTATATCAGCCGTGTATTTTCTCATTATATTAAGAAACGTTAATTTATGGATCTACTCTGAGAGAAAAACCGAGGCAGCAAATTGAGCGATCGCGCTCAGATAGGTTAAATTTATAAAACGTTGTGTCGGATAGGTTGCCAACCTTTAGCCCTTGGCTCACACATCAAGCGCTCGCTCACGGGGAAATGAATGGAAAAACAACAATTAAAAAATCTTGACCCACTGGGAATTCAATTCGTCCGCATTATCTTCTGCGACAATGCCAATATTATCCGGGGTAAAGCCGTCCACCGGAAAACCCTATCCGAGTACCTCAGCCATGGTGTCGGTATTTGTGCCGCTCAACAAGCTTTCCCAGTCATGTATGATACAACTGTGCCTGGGAGTGGATTGGGACCTGCTGGTGAAATCCGTCTCGTGCCAGACTGGAGTACACTGACTCCTTTACCCTATTGCCGGACTCATGCCCGTGTCATGGGTGATTTGATCCTCAATGGTGTACCGTGGAGTCTCTGTCCGCGTCATTTTCTCAAACGCATGATTGCAGAGGCTCTCCAAGAGGGGTTAGAGGTGATTGCTGCCTTTGAGAATGAGTTCTATCTCTTGCAGCGAACGGCTGAGGGCATTGTGCCTGCGGATGAAACTGTATTTGCCTCAACGATGGCAATGGATTTGCATCACGAGATCATTGATCACATCGCAGAAGCTCTGATTCAACAAGGAATGCTGGTTGAGCAATATTATCCCGAATCGGGTTCCGGTCAACAGGAAATCTCTATCCTCTACACCAACGCCCTCAGTGCGGCAGATCAACAGATTGCCTACCGGGAAACGATTAAAGCGATCGCACTTCAACATGATCATATCGCCTCATTCTTACCGAAAATCTTTGCCAATCAAGCAGGGAGCGGTTGTCACCTGCACCTGAGTCTGTGGCGAGAGGGTGAAAATCTCATTCCTCATCCACAGGGAAATGGCGATCTGTCCGATACAGCGCGTCATTTTATCGCTGGAATTCTGCACCACCTACCGGCGTTAATGGCATTGACAACACCCAGCACCAATTCTTACCGCCGCCTGCTCCCGCAATTTTGGAGTGGGGCGTTTCGGTGTTGGGGATTCGATAATCGGGAAGCGGCTGTGCGTGTTCCCACTAGCCCCAAAGCCCCGAGTCCGTCTAATTTTGAACTCAAAACCGTGGATGCTACGGCGAATCCCTATTTAGCATTAGGGGCAACAATTGCCGCCGGACTTGATGGTATCCGTCAAGGCTTAGAATTGGCAATGCCTGTATCTGTAGATCCCGGTACGATGACGGATGCTGAACGCCAAGGGGCTAATATTGAACGATTGCCCAGCACGTTAGCCGAGTCGATAGAACAACTTAGACATGACTCGGTACTCCTCGACGCTTTGGGTGAAGATTTGGCTCAGGTTTATTTGGCAGTTCGACAAGCCGAATGGGAGGCGATGAGGGATTTCGATTTGGATGCCGAAGTAAAGCTTTTATTAGAGCGATATTGAATTTGCTCTTCTGTAAGGTGGGCATTGCCCACCCTACTTTACAGTAACTTCACACAATTTTAATCAAAACAATAAGCAAATTTACTTATACTAGAAATCAAAATGCCTCCCCTGCTCTAGGAGACACGGAAAAAATACCAGAGCAATCCCAACAGTCAGCCGGAGGTTTGACATGAGTATTAAAGAACTGGTTCACTCTCACCACCATTGGACAATCCAAGAGATTGAATCGCTGATCAAACCAGCATTTGATACCCTAATTTTAGTGACTGCCATTGCCTTTACTGTGTGGTTGGCTCTAGGGGTACAAGTTGAGCCAAGCTCAGGTGGTAGCAATAGCATGAAAACAGTGACCCAATCCGTTGTTTGAGTCCCGCTATCTAAAGCATTAATTGAGTAGATAGAACAAATGTACCGCATTATAGACATAGAGACGCGCCATGGCACGTCTCTACAAAAGGTATTTGTGTCTATCCCACAGATCAGGATTTATTCAGAAACGCCTGAATTTGACCGATAGCCGCTCCAGCAATGTTGAACAAAGCCCAACTTGCGGCTAAGAGGATAGGCAACAAGACAATGAGTAACCGCAAATCCATAGTTTCACCTACCTCGCTTAATACTTAAATATTTGTGAAGGATTCTCATACATATAGTTTTAACCAAATTATGCCCCCAAAAGTCAATAGATGACAAGTTTTTTTTTTCAGCGTCTATAAGTTTGCCCGTCTAGGTGTTCTCATCCAGGTGAGTGAAACCCCAAATCTGTGCCTTTCTCCCCATGCACCAGCGCTAGCTTCTGGTAACGCTGTGCATGTTCGATTAATTCAGCCGCCTCCGTTTCGGAAATATCGCGGACTTTTCGCGCCGGAATGCCCACCACCAGGGATAAAGGGGCAACATCTTTGGTCACTAATGCGCCAGCACCGACAATGCTACCATATCCCACCCGCACACCATCTAAGACGATCGCACCAATCCCAATCAAACATCCCCGTTCAACATGAGCCGAATGGACGACAGCCCGATGTCCAATTGTCACATGGTCTTCCAGAATCGTAGGTTTACCTGGATCTCCATGTAAAATAGCACCATCCTGAATATTGGTGCATTCACCAATCTCAATCCGCTCAACATCGCCCCGCACCACAGCACCATACCAGATACTGGCTTCTGATGCGATCGCCACCTCACCAATAACCACTGCATTGGGTGCAATAAAGGCAGCTTGAGATACATCAACAGCAGACCAATAGGAGGGAGTTGAGGGAAACTGGGGATAAGAATCAGTCACGATTGCCGATAAAACAGATGAGTGTGTTCGAGCGTATTCTATAATTGATGAAGCCACAGATATATTTATACAGGTAATAGCGCAATCGCCGAATGACGATATTTTTAACCCTAGATGATTAATCCTAGTTTACAGTACCCCATATTCGGTTCAGAGATTCAATGTCCTCACTGTCGGCAGTCTATTCCGGCATTGACATTGACCGATACCTATTTGTGTCCCCGGCATGGCGCTTTCGAGGCAGATCCCAAAACTGAAGAACTCATCCACTTACAATCGGGGCGTCATTGGCGTCAATGGCAGGGTGAATGGTATCGTCAGCATACCCATCCGGATGGGATTCGCTTTGAAATTCACGAAGCGCTCGATCGCCTTTACACTCAAGGTTATCGGGCGACTAAAGTGATTATTGCTAGTCGCTATCGAGATTTAGTTAGTGCTTATCTAGAACGGAGTACCCCTTGGCGGGGACAATCGGAACCGGGGCGCCCGCGACTCTATGGTTTACCTGTGGCATTTAGCCCTGATCCAGAGGATGATCCTTGTTGGCAAGTGATTAATTTCGATTTGGAAAAAGAGCCAGGAATTCCGGTACGTTATCCTTATTTTCGATTATTTGAGTAAGTTGTTATTGGTTATTGGTCATTTGTCATTGGTCATTTGTCCTTTGTTTGCTTTCCCATCACTCAGTTGGGGCGGGTTTAGATATACCGTAGGGTGGGCAATGCCCACCAGCCTTAATGAGCTTGGCATTCTTTCCAGCTTTCCCATCACCAAGTCGGGGCGGGTTTAGTTAAGTGAATGGTTTGAGTTGAAGTGTTAGTGGTCAAACCCGCCCCTACAGAGATTAAAATATTTAAAACTCTATTCGTAAATCATGCATCATGCTTCAATTCGCACGGCTGATATTCATCGCGCGATCGCATTCTATGAACAATTAGGTTTTACGGTTTGTGAACGCTTCACGGCGGGAATTACGCTAGCCTGTTGGATGGAGGGATTAAGTGGACGTATTGAACTGATTCAAATCCCGGAACCTAAACCAGCACCGGATGCGTTTGGGGATGAACATTATGTCGGTTACTATCATCTTTCCTTTGATCTCACTGAAACAGTTCCTGACTTACCCCGTTGGCTAGAATCGCTACAACAGAAGCTAGCTGAGGCATCCAGTCAAAATCCGGATCAGTTTCAGCCGCTGAAAGTTCTCTTAGAACCCACTCAACAAATTATCGGCGATCGCGTGTACGAGGTGGCATTTATTGCCGATACCGATGGATTACCCTTGGAATTTATCCGAGTCTTGGCAACCCGCTAATTTGTTCCAGACGTTGCATACAACGTCTCTACGCCCATTGCTTAACTGGTGGATTAGAATTGTAGGGGCGCACCGACGTGCGCCCGTGTCAACTTAAGGTAGAAAAGCCGGGGGTGTAGGGGCGGGTTTGACGGATAACTGATGACGCCAAACCGATAACTTAACTAAACCCGCCCCGACTTAGTGATAGGGAAGCAAACAAATGACATAAGACGAATGACAAATGACGAATATTGAAGCATTATTAGATAATATCTATAATTCCTTTACGCCAATGCCGCTTCCTGCTGGTGATCCTCAATATGTGGAATGTCGGGAGGTGCGGGGGGATGTGGAGATTCAACAAGATTTAGGTAAAAGCATTCAGCGTTCTAAAGAGTTAACCTGTCAGTTGTATTCTGGGTATCGTGGCGCGGGTAAGACGACTGAATTGTATCGACTCCAGACGTATCTGGATCAGAAAAACTGCTTTGTTGTCTATTTTGCCGCTGATCAAGAGGATATCAGTGTCCAAGATGTTCAATACACGGATATCTTACTGGCTTGCACCCGCCATTTACTCGCCCAGCTTCAACACGCTGATTCTACACCCATCGCTAACTGGTTACGCGATCGCTACGATGAACTCAAAGACTTTTTCTTGGCTGAGGTGAAGCTGGAGAAGTTGACGATTGAAGCCCAATTAAATCAGTTTGCCAAGCTAACGGCGGCGATTCGCACGGAACCCAGTCAACGGCAGAAAATTCGCGAGAAGGTAGAACCCCATACGGAAACCTTGCTTAAGGCACTTAATCAGTTTATTGCTGATGCCAAGCAGAAGTTACCCGATGGTAAAACTCAATTAGTGATTATTGCCGATAACTTAGATCGGATTGTCCCCATTTTCCGCGAGAATGGGCGCAGCAATCATGAGGAAATTTTTCTGGATCGTCATGAACAGCTTAAGGCTTTAGATTGTCATATTGTTTATACTGTCCCCATTTCCATGATTTATTCTAAATGGGCGACGGATTTAAAGGATAACTATGGCATTCCTAAAGTTCTGCCCTCGGTGATGGTACAGTGGCAGGATGGCACTGTATATAAACCCGGAATTGACAAGTTGAAGGAAACGATTAGACGCCGGATTGAACCCTATACCGATTTAGACTTAGAAACCAAAATATTTGCCGAGCCAGACGTACTTGAACAACTCTGTCGCATGAGTGGTGGGTATATGCGAGACTTAATTCAATTGGCGCAAGAAGCAACCAATCGAACGGATCAATTACCGATTTCTGCGCGGGCGGTACAACGGGCAATTGCGGAACTGCGAGACGTTTATCAACGGGCGGTGGAAGAGGATCAATGGCAGATTCTCGCCCAAGTTTATAAGAGTAAAGAAATTGGCAATGATAACCTGCACCGGGGTTTATTATTCAGCCGTTGCTTACTGGAATATCGCTATCTTAATCAGCAAGGAGAAAAGCACACCTGGTATGATGTTCACCCGATTATTTTGGATGTATCTAAGTTTAAAGATGCTTTAAAACAAGTGGATGATGCCAATCACGCCTAATTCATTACCCCCAGAAAGTTTTGATCAAGTCTACCGTCGGCTGTTACGGGCGCTGCGGCGGAAGAAGGGATTTGGTTTATTTTTTGTGGTGCAATCTGGTTATCGTCAGGTGAAGCAAATTATTGAGCAACTGCGGCGAGATTTACCTCAGAAAAAACTATCTCTGTTGCAGATTGAGCGGGAGACGCAAAAAGTTTATGACCAAATTGCTGAACGGAGACAAGCAGAAGGCTTTGATATTTTAGTCATTCGGGGGATAGAACAGGCGTTATATGAGTATGAAGATACCAAACGCCTGAGTGGTTGGAGTTCGACGGAAATTTATACTTATAGTTGGAAAGGTGTGCCGCCAATTTTAAGTCACTTAAACCAACAGCGAGAACGGTTTGGTACAGATTTTTCCTGTAGTTTTGTCTTTGTTGTCCCTGCCTTTGTCCTGAACTATTTTATTCAGCGGGCACCGGATTTCTTTGATTGGCGATCGGGGTTATTTCATTTTCCGTTAACTGAGGAAGAACGGCAAGTTAGACTAGAAGAATTATCAATAGGAGATTTGCAAGAGTATTTAAAACTGACTCCAGACGAACGGGTGATTAAGACTTTAGAGTTAAACGACTTACTTGACGACAGTAGCAACAGTCTAGAAACGGAAGTTAATTTATATTTGAAGCATAGCTTACTGTTTTTGAGCGGCAATCAATATGAGAAAGCCATAGCGAGTTTTGACAAAGCCATTGCCCTCAATCCTGATTTATCTCTAGCCTGGTTTATTCGCGGCGTCGCATTAGACAATCTGGAGAGATATGAGGAAGCCCTAGCAAGTTATGACAAAGCCATTGCCCTCAATCCTGATTTCTCTGACGCCTGGAATTATCGCGGCGTCGCATTAGACAATCTGGAGAGATATGAGGAAGCCCTAGTAAGTTTAGACCAAGCTATTGCCCTCAATCCTGATTTCTCTGACGCCTGGAATTATCGCGGCAGCGCATTAATAAATCTGGAGAGATATGAGGAAGCCCTAGTAAGTTTAGACCAAGCTATTGCCCTCAATCCTGATGATTATGACGCCTGGAATTATCGCGGTATCGCATTAGATAATCTGGAAAGACATGAGGAAGCGATAGCAAGTTATGACCAAGTTATTTCCCTCAATCCTGATTTCTCTGACGCCTGGTATAATCGCGGCGTCGCATTAGGAAATCTGGAGAGATATGAGGAAGCGATAGCGAGTTTTAACCAAGTCATTGCCCTCACGCCTGATGACTCTACAGCCTGGAATAATCTAGGATTCCTTTATCTGATGCAAAATCAGCCCCAGAAAGCGAAGTCTTCTCTTAATCGTTCGCTTCAGATTAACGCCAACTTTTTTTACCCTCTATTTAATCTGGGATTGGTTCATGTCATCGACAACAAGGTTAAAGAAGCTAAACGACTCATCCAGAAAAGCTTAACCTGTTGTTATGGCGAGGATACTCAAGAAAAACTCTACATCGCGCTTGGCACAATAGCACTCGGTCAAAAACAAGACGGATTGCAAAACCTGCAAGACATTCTCAGCACTCTAACTCATCCTTCAAGATTCGGTGTCATTCGTGGCGGCGTTCTCGAATCGGCGGAAATATTAGCCCGCTATCCTGCTGAATTTCCAGGAATTGACCAAGCCTTAGCGATGCTTAAACAAACCTTACAGTGAGTCAGTTAGGTTAACGCCGGAAACCCAACTGATTAGAAAAAGCAACAGAATATTACCGATAATATTGGCTACAGTTTAAGTTTGTGATTGGTGGGTTACGGCGGATATTTCATTAAAAGGTTACTGGAAAAAGGGGATAACCGCCTAAAATTGTGGGATAGATTTGGCGTTTAAACTGGGCGCACGCCATGCGCCCCTACAATTCTAATCCACCAATTAAGGTGTGCCACGCCACTACCGAAATAATTTGGACATAACAGCATAGCTAGTCAGGTATCCTGCGTAAATCTGTAGGGGCGGGTTTCACTACTATCTCTTCGATTGCACCTAGATAAAATTAAACCCGCCCCGATTGGTAGGTTTCATGATGTCTTGTGAAAAATTAGAGTGAGTCGGTTGGGTTTCGATTTCGCTCAACCCAAGGACTTCGCTCAACCTAACACATTAGCAACATCAGCAGAATATTAGGGATGAGGAGGCTCAGAATATCACCGATAATGTCAATACAGCAGGACTTACGCCGCTATACCACAGATGGTGGCAAAGAAAGGTGCGTTATTAACGCACCCTACCGACTATCGATGTGTAAACCGTAGGGGCGCACTGACGTGCATTGGTGTCAACTTAAGGTGAATCCCCACACTGCTAATGTAGTATGATTTTGTAGTATAGGCTCAATTCAAGACTGGCAGTGATTTTCCGACGAAGCAGACTACCAGCCGCGCCCTAGTGCAGCGCGGCAAAAATACAAGAGCCGCTTCGTAGATACGAT